>NZ_JBSHAP010000186.1:0-13813 GCF_053611565.1 Kitasatospora sp. NPDC054795 | reverse complement strand
CCCGGCCCACCCCGGCCCCCCCCTGCTTCTCCCTGCTCTCCGCGGCTGTCCACCGCGCCGGCCGCGGGCCCGGGCCCCCCCCACCCCCGGGTGGCCCCCGGCCGTGCTCAGTCCAGGCCCCGGGCCTCGCGGAAGCGGGCGGTGAGGGCGTCCGGGGCGATGAGCGGCGCCGGGTAGTCGGGGGCGGGGTCGAGCAGCCAGGGGCGGTGGACGGCGGGCCCGGGCAGGTGGGCGAGTTCGGGCACCCAGCGCCGAACGTACGCCCCGTCCGGGTCGTACCGGTCGGCCTGGCGCAGCGGGTTGAGTACCCGGTTGGGGCGGGTGTCGGTTCCGGTGCCGGCGACCCACTGCCAGTTGAGCTGGTTGTCGGCCACGTCGCCGTCGACCAGCAGCGACAGGAAGTGGGCGGCGCCGATCCGCCAGTCCAGGTACAGGCACTTGGCGAGGAAGCCCGCCGTCAGCAGGCGGGCCCGGTTGTGCATCCAGCCCTCCTCGGCGAGCTGGCGCATTCCGGCGTCGACGATCGGGTAGCCGGTGCGGCCCTGCCGCCAGGCCTCGGCCTCGCGCTCGTCCCGGTGCCAGCGGTCGTCCCTGGTGCGGTAGTCGCGGTGCGCGGCGTCGGGGCGGGCGGCGAGGACCTGGTGGTGGAAGTCGCGCCAGGCGAGCTGCCGGACGAAGGCCTGCGCCCCCTCGCCGTCGTGCCGCAGGGCGCGTTCGACGAGTTCGGTGGGGGACAGGCAGCCGAAGTGCAGGTACGGGGAGAGCCGGGAGGTGGCGTCGGCGGCGAGGTCGTCGTGCACCCGGGCGTAGGCGTCGACGTCCCAGCGCCGCCACCGGTCCCTGGCCGCGCTCTCGCCCCCGGGCGGCAGGGAGGGCGAGAGCGGTCCGGTGAGCAGCAGGTTCTCGCTGCCGATGCCGCCCGGGGTGTCGAGCGCCCGGGGCGCGCCGAGCACCGTGCGGCGGGGCGCCTGCTGCCAGGCGCGGTGGTACGGGGTGAAGACCGCGTAGTGGTCCCGGCCGGCCGGGGTGATCCGGCCCGCGGGGACGACCGTCACCGAGGCGTCGTGGACGTGCAGAAGCTCGCCGAACACCTCGCGCAGCCGCGCCTCCCGCCGGTGCGCGAAGGCGCTGACGCCCGCCGCGATGTGCACGGTGACGGGAGCGGTGACGGGAGCGGGACCGCCACCGGCCGCACCCTCGGCCGCACCTTCGGCCTCGACCTCGGCGGCGACCCGGGCCGCCTGCTCGGCGGGTTCGCCGCGGCGCACGATCAGCCGGGAGCCGATCCGGCGCAGCGAGGCGTCCAGGTCGGCGAGGCAGTCGGCCAGGAACGCCTGCCGGTTGGGCGCGGCGAATCCGGCGTCCTCGACGGCCGGGTCCAGGACGAACAGCGGGACGACCCGGTCGGCCGCGGACCGGGCGGCGTGCAGGACGGGGTTGTCGTGCAGCCGCAGGTCCTGGGTGAACAGGGCGATCGATACGGTCACGGGCGGGGCCTCACAGGTGGTGCTGTCGGGTGTTCTGATTGCTTCTACCGCTTCAGCTGCTTCTCCCCGGATGTTCGGAGCCGCCGGCGGCGCGGATTGGTCCCAACGGCCCCGCGGGTCCGGGCGGCGGGCACGCGCAGGTGCGTCGACAGCGGGATGTGCGCAGGCCACGGGACGTGCGCCGGCAGCGGTGCGTGGTGCGGCCGGGGCGTCGCGTGAGAGGCTCGCTCCATGGAACAGCGCGTACTCGGCCGTACCGGCCGCCCCGTCTCGATCGTCGGACTCGGTACCTGGCAGCTCGGCGCGGACTGGGGGGACGTCCGGGAGGAGGACGCCCTGGCCGTGCTGGAGGCCTCGGTGGAGGCCGGCGTCACCCTCTTCGACACCGCCGACGTCTACGGCGACGGCCGCAGCGAGCGGCTGATCGGCCGTTTCCTGAAGGAGCGCCCGGACGCCGAGGTGTTCGTCGCCACCAAGTTCGGCCGCCGGGTCGAGCAGCGGCCCGAGCACTACAACCTCGCCAACTTCCGTGCCTGGGCCGACCGTTCACGGGACAACCTGGGGGTGGAGCGGCTGGACCTGGTGCAGCTGCACTGCCCGCCGACGCCGGTCTACTCCTCGCATGAGGTCTTCGACGCCCTGGACACCCTGGTGGAGGAGGGCCGGATCGCCGCCTACGGGGTGAGCGTGGAGACCTGCGCCGAGGCGCTGACGGCCATCGCCCGCCCGAACGTCGCGAGCGTCCAGATCATCCTGAACGCGTTCCGGCTCAAGCCGCTGGAGCAGGTGCTGCCCGCCGCCGAGGCGGCCGGCGTGGGAATCCTCGCCCGGGTGCCGCTGGCCTCGGGCCTGCTGTCGGGCCGGTACGACGAGCACACCGTCTTCGGCCCGGACGACCACCGCACCTACAACCGCCACGGCGAGTCCTTCGACCAGGGGGAGACCTTCTCCGGGGTGGACTTCGCGACGGGCGTCGAGGCGGCGGTGGAGTTCGCCGCGCTCGCACCCGAGGGCGCGAGCGCGGCTCAAACGGCGCTGCGGTGGGTCACCCAGCAGCCGGGGGTGACGACGGTGATCCCCGGTGCCCGCAACGTGGTGCAGGCCCGGGCCAACGCGGCCGCCGCCGGGCTGTCCCCGCTGCCGTCGGCCACCCTGGCCGCCGTGCGCGAGCTGTACGACCGGCGGATCCGGGCACAGGTCCACACCCGCTGGTGACGGCGGGCGGTCGGTAGCGGCCCGTGGCCCTCACGACGACCGTCGGGGTGGGGCCGCGCGGTGGGCCCGCCGGTGCGAGGGCCGACCGGCCCCGCGGCCCGCGGGCTTCCGGTGGCTCGCGTGCGTGCCGTCCGGCCCGGAAGCATGCCGAGCGGCCAGGGAGTCCGCACGGGCCGCACGGGCTGCGGGGGCGTCGCGGGCCGGCTTCGGCCGTCGGCGGTTCAGGTGGTGGCTGCCCCAGGCGAACACGCCGATGAGCAGCGCGGCGAGGGCCAGGGCGGGCACGGCGACGGCGTACAGGGCGGGGCCGTCGGGTGTGGCCGGGAACGGTGGGGTGGTCATGGTCTTCTCCTCTCCTCGCGTTCCGGCGGCGGGCCCGGACCCGACGGCGAGGTGACCGGCGGGCCGGGGCCGTCTCGTGAGGCCCGCCTACCCCGCGCGCCGGGAGGCATGCCCGGCCCGGCCCGGTGGCGGCACCGGTCCCAGTGGCGGGGCGGGGCGGAGTCAGGAGAGCAGGCGGGCGAGGGCGGCGTCGAGGTCCAGGTGCTCGGTCTCGGCGCCGGCCGGCACCAGGCGGAAGGAGTCCAGGAGGAACGCCGTCACGACGGCCGCCGGAACACTGATGACGGCCCGCGCGGCCGGCGAACGCAGGGTGATCAGCACGCGGTCCTCCGGCCCGGGCGCGACGGTCACGTCCCCGTGGCCGGCCGGGCCGTGCCGGCCCCTGTCCAGCAACTCGCGCGCGAAGGTCCACCGCGCCGCGTCGTCGTCGCCGAGCGGCGGGAATGCCAGGCACACCGCGTACGGCGACGCCGTGTCGAACCGCAGCTGCGCCTCCACGGCCACGTCGGGGAACGGGCCCTCGGGCAGGGTGACGGCGGTGGACCAGGAGGTGGCGACAGTCATGCGACGAACTCCCATTCTGGCGGTGGCACCCGGTTTCCCCCGGCCGCGACGGCCGGTGGTGGCAGCGCTCGGTTACCCGCGTGCCCGGGGCGCATTCCTCGTCTCTCAACGCAACCGCGTCGCCCGGCGTGATCCCCCACCCGGGTGGTTTCCCGGTCGGGGGGACGGGCAGCCGCCGACTGCTCCGGGCCCGCACAGCGAAGCCCCGCCCCGGCGTACGGTCGCCAGGGCGGGGCGGGGTGGGGCGGGGTGGGGCTCGGGGGGCACCGGGTGATCACCGCGTGATCGTGCGGAGCCTCACGGCGCCACGGTGTCCGCCGCGGGCGGCTCCGGCTCCTCGTCCTCGCCCGGCTTCGCCTTCCGCCGCACGTCGGCCGGGGTGGGCGCACTGATGGATCGCTCCTCGGCCGAGCGCTCCCGGGCTCCGACCCGGCCCTCGGCCTTCGCCCGGACGTCCGCCGGGGTCGGGGACGTGATCGCGCGTTCCTCGGCGGACCGTTCCTGCGTCGCCTCGTCCGGCTGCGTTCCGTGGTCGTCGGGTGTGGTCATGGGCTCGTTCCCTTTCCGGGGTCCTGGGCTTGGACGGATGGAACACCTGGCGGCTGCCCGGATGCCCGGGTTCGAACCGGATTCCGGACCGCGAGTACGGGGCCGGGCCGCTCGGCCCGGCGCCGGTTCCGTCGGCCCTCGGTCGTCGGCCCTCCGACCGTAACCCCGGGCCGGAGGCCGCGCTGCCGGACGCGGCGGGCTTCGCTCCCGGCGCGCGCTTGCCACGCGGTGCGGTTACGGGCCCGCCTTCGCCGACGGCCCGCAAGCCGCCGCCGCGCGGGCCCGTGCCGTCGGGCGGTACCGAGATCCGCGCCGGGCTCCGGAGACCACGGCGATGATCCGATGGTGGGGGCAGGACTACTCGTCCCGGTCGCCGCGGTCCGGGGCGCGGTCGCCGCGCCGGTGCCGGCGCAGGTACCAGACGGCGAGGGCGATGACGACGCCCGCGGCGATCGCGAGGGCGAGGACCCGGCCGACGGTGCTCTCGACCCGGGTGTAGGCGGCTCCGGCGAAGTAGCCGAGCAGGGTGAACCCGACGCCCCAGAGGACGCCGCCGAGGGCGTTGAACAGGAGGAAGCGGCGGTAGGGCATGCGGGACATGCCGGCCAGGGTGGGCACCATGGCGCGGAAGAAGGCGACGAAGCGGCCGAAGAAGACTGCGGCCGGCCCGCGTCGGCGGATCAGGTCCTGGGCCCGGTCGACCCGGGTCGCATGGCGCCGCATCGGGTGGGTGTCGAGGATCCTCGGGCCGATGTGGCGGCCGATCTCGTAGCCGGCGGTGTCGCCGAGGACGGCCGCGCAGACCACGAACAGGACGAGCCAGCCGAGCGAGAGCCGGCCCTGGTGGGCCAGGAACCCGCCGAGGACGGCCGCGGTCTCGCCGGGGACGACGAAGCTGAAGAAGAGGGCGTCCTCGACGAGCACGAGGCCCGCGACCACCGCGTACCCGACCGGACCGGACAGTCCGCTCAGCCAGGCGGTGATCGAGTGCATCAGCCACCCCGTTCCGGACCGGCGCCCCTCTCCGCCTCAATGTAACGCTCGCCGCCCCCGGCGACCCGGCGGTCCGGAAGCCGGCAGACCCCGGGCCGGGTTCAGGTCAGGACCAGCGAGCGCAGCAGGTCGAGCTCGTCGAAGCCGAACCCGGCGAGGACGGCAGCGAGTTCGCAGGCGCCGGGGGCGAGCAGATCGACGATGGCCAGGACGTCCCGGCCGCCGGCGCGGTCGAGTTCCTCCAACGCGCGGGGCAGGTTGCGGCGCCACAGCACGGCCGGTGCGGGCGGGCCGACGGTGCCGCGGTCGTGGTGGAGGGTGCCCTCCGGGGACACCCAGAGGGGCGGGGCGTCGGCCGTGCGCGGGCCGAGGGCGGCGCGGTCGATGGTGGACGTGGCGGGGCGGTGCAGCAGGAGGCGGTGGTCCATCGGGCGGAACCCGTGGGCGAGGAACGCCCGGGTGGTGACCGGTCGGCGGTGGAGCGGCAGTCCGGGCAGGTGGGGCGGCCAGGGCGAAGGGTCGGTGAAGGCGGTGACGGCCGTCAGACCGCCACTCCGCGCCAGGACGGTCCGGACGAGGGCCTCGGACGCGTCCGAGGCCTCGCGGCAGTGCAGCCAGGCCACCCCGCCGGTGAGTCGGCCGGCCGTCGTCCGGCGGTGCACGGCCATCGCGCCCCGGAGCCGACCGTCCCCGTCGTGGAGGACGAGGACCGTCCGGTCGGGCCGGCGGTCCCAGGCGACGGGTGCCGTCGCCGGGAAGGGTACGGCGGGCCGGTCGGCCGCGATCAGCCGGACCACCTGGGCCTGGTCCTCGCGGGTCGCGGGCCGGACCCGCAGCGTCCGTCCCGTTCTGGGGGACACCTTCATCGCGCTCCTGTCCACGTCCACGTCCATGCCGATGTCCACGTACCCGTCCATGTCCTCGTCCCGGCCGGCCGCCGGCACGGTGGGTTCGGTGCCGACCCGGCCCCGGATGGGCGAGCGCACTCGGAGTCACCCGAACGGGTGACATCCGGCGGCGGGGACATTCGGCGGCCGGGGGGACATTCGGCGGTCGGGGAACGGCCGCGCGGATCACCCGGTGACGGTCCGCTCCAGGAGGTCGAGGGCGCTCGCCAGGCTCTGCGGGCCCGCGGTGCCGCCCGGGGCGCCGCTTCGGCCCCAGCCGGGGCCGGTGGCCAGGACCAGGGCCCGGCCGCGGGAGCCGCGCGCGCCCCATGAGGAGTCGGCCACCCGCCGGACCAGCTCGTGGTCGGCGGTGGGCGGGAGCTGCGACCAGAGCATCACGGCGCCCGGGCCGATCCGGTGCACCGCGTCCAGCAGCGCCCTGGGCGGGACGGCCGCGCCCAGCATCCGGAAGGGCAGCGCACGCTCGCCCAGGCCCGCCGCGGCCGCCTCCAGCGCCAGGCTGTGCTGCTCGTCGGGCATCGCGGCCAGCAGGACGGGCGGCGCGGGCCGCGGCCTGGCGGGCCGTACGGCCGCGGCGCGCAGGACGGTGGACACGTGCCAGGACAGCAGGTGCTCGACCTCGACGTACTGCTCGCCGGAGGAGGCCCACTTGCGTCCGGTCGCGCGCAGTGCGGGCATCATCACCTCGGTCCAGGCGTCGACGACCCCGAGCGAATCCACCACCTCCCGCAGGATCCGGGCGACCTCCGGGGAGTCCAGGCGGACGGCGGCCCGGGCCAGGCCCCGGCACTCGGCGCGGACCGCTCCCATCCGCAGCGACCGGCCGCCGACCGGGCCGCGACCGGCCTCCGGCCCGGGCACCGGTGCGACGGCCTCGTTCGCGGCACCGGCACCGGCACCGGCACCGGCCTCGGGTGCGGGTGCGGGTGCGGGTGCGGGTTCGGTCTCGGCCTCGGCCCCGGCCGCGTGGTGGGAGGCCAGCACCGCCCGGGCCGCTTCGGCCGGGCGCACGCCGCGGGCCGCCAGGCGGCACATCGCTTCGAGCAGCGCGATGTCCTCGGGGCTCCAGCGGCGGTGGTGGCCGGGGTCGCGCAGCGAGGGGCCGATGCCGTAGCGGCGCTCCCAGGAGCGGATCGTGGTGGGGGACACCCCGAGGAGCCGGGCCACGCCGCCGGTCGGCAGGCCGGCCTGGTCGGCACCCATCGTTCTCCTCTCGCGGATCTTCCGGATGTCCCGGGCGTTCTTCGCCACTGCCATGATCCCCTGTCGGGCCCGGGCGTCAGGAGCCGTCGAAGGCCGTCCGCAGCCGCAGCAGCCCGTCCCGCATGCGGGTCTTCACCGTGCCCAGCGGCACCCCCAGGGCCCGGGCGATCTCACTCTGCGAGTACCCGCCGTAGTAAGCCAGGACGAGCGACTCGCGCTGGACGCCGCTCAGCCGGGCGAGCGCGGACCGCACCCGGCGTGCGTCGAGGACCCGCTCGACCTGCTCGGCGACCGGTTCGGCGCCAGGTTCGCGGACCGGCTGTTCGCGCAGGGCCGCCCGCAGTTCGCGGTCGGCGGCGGCCTGCGCCGCCCGGACCCGGTCCACGGCGCGGCGGTGGGCGATGGTGAGCACCCAGGCCAGCACCGTGCCGCGGGCCGGCCGGTAGCCGGCGGCGGCGCGCCAGACCTCCAGCAGTACCTCCTGCGCGACCTCCTCGGCCTGCGAGGGGCTGCGCAGCGTCCGCAGCGCCGTCCCGTACACCGGCGCGGCCACGGCCCGGTACAGCCGCGCGTACGCCACCTGGTCGCCCCGGGCCACCGCGGCGACCAGGCGTTCCAGCTCCGCGGCCGGAGCCGGGACGACGGGGACGGCTGGGGAGCGGGACGGGGACGGGCCGGCGTGCGTGCTCACCCCGGCACTGTGCAGCGTTTCGGCTTCCCGGCACCACCCGCAGCCTTTGTGCAGCGTTTCGCGCCAGGCGACGGCGACGGCATCGGGTTCACCCGGGGTGCCCGGCCTCGATGCCCGCCACATCTCGGTACGACAGCACCGGTCGGGAGGCCGGCGGGTGCACGAGGCGGATTTGACCCCGATCACCTGTGTCTACCGCCAGACCCGCCACCTCCCGCGCCCCGCCGAGGAGCATTTCCGCGTCACCGAGTACGACCCTCCGAGCCTGCTGACCGTGGACGGCGACTTCGGCCCGTTCTCGGGAATCGCCACCTACCGGCTGACCGCGATCGACCAGCGCACCACCCGACTGGTCAACAGCTTCCACCTCACAGCCTCCGGAGCCGCCAAGGTCGTCGCCGCGCTCGCCGGCTCCCAGATCAAACGCGCGGTCGCCAAGAACCTCGACGTCCTGAAGAACCTCCTCGAAACCCGATGACGACCTCTGATCCCGGAAACGAGCCGGCCTCGGCCCGAAAGCCTCTTCGGCAGCGCCTCCTGAGGCCGGCTCCGCGGCCCCCGAAGCCGGGGCACGTCACGCAACACCATCACCACGGGCGGAGCTCGGCGCACGCCCGCGTGGATCGTTGACACGACATGGATGCCGCGTCAACCATTTTTCATGACGAAGATCAAGAAGGTCTCCGCAATCAGTACCGGCAGCGTGGCGATCCACCCCGAGCATGTGAAGGCGAGCGGGAAGCCGACCCTTTGGTGGATCATGACCTCGCGGCGGTGGACCGCGCCGCGGCCGATCAACGTGTACGTGATCGAGCACGAGGACGGCCTGGTGCTGTTCGACACCGGGCAGGACCGGGCTTCGGTCACCGACCCCGGCTACTTTCCGGGCGGATTCACCGGGCTGATCTACAAGCGGCTGGCCCGGTTCGCGATCAGCGAGGGCGACACCCTTCCCGCGCAGCTCGCGGCCCAGGGCTACGACATCGCGGACGTGAAGACCGCGATCATCTCCCACCTGCACCAGGACCACATCGGCGGACTGCGCGAGCTGACCCACGCGCAGATCCTGGTCAGCGCGGATGAATGGGCATCGATGCACGAGCCGCGGCCGGAGATGCGCGGCCTGCTGCGCAGCCACATCGAACTCCCCGGCCTGCGCTGGACCCACCCACAGTTCCAGCCGATGGACGACATCGCGCCCTTCACCGAAGGCCACGATCTGTTCGGGGACGGTTCGCTGGTACTGGTCCGGACCCCGGGCCACACCCCCGGCTCAGTGTCGCTGCTCGTGCGCCGTCGTGAACGCGACCCGCTGTTGATGGTCGGCGACCTCACCTATGACGACCATCTGCTGGAAGAAGGCCACATCGCCGGTGTCGGTGACAAGGGCCGGCTGCACGTCACCACCGCGCAGGTCAACGAGTTCCGCCGTCGCAACCCCGGCCTGAGGATCCTGGCCGCCCACGACCCGAACGCAGCCGCCGCGGTCGCCGCCGGCGAGAGGTGAGCCGTGATCGCCCCTGTCGACCCGGTCGGGCACCACGCCGACGAACCAGGCCGGCGCCCGGTCCCAGGACCGACACGCGGTGCGGGCCCCGGTGCCACGGGTGACGGCGGTGGCGGCGGTGGCGGCGAGGTGGACCGTCGGGGTGAGCATGAAGAGCTTCCTGCGGCCGAGCCGGTCGGTCAGCCGGACGATCGCCTCGCGCCTGCCCGCTTCCGCGCGGGCCAAGCGCCGCCCGAGTCCCGGTGACGCGCCTTCCCCTCCAGGAGCAGCACACACCGGTTCGGGCGGCCGACGGTCCCGGGCCCCGGACGCTCTCGGGGCCGCTGCCCACCGGTCATGCGGTGCCGGGTAATTCGGTTGACCGGGCCGCGCGGTCGCGCTGCACTTCGGGGGGCGCTGCGCGAGGTGGCGCCGGCAGTACGGGAGGCAGCAGCACCGCATGGAGATCCGTTCCACGACCGACCAGGACCTCGACGTCTTCGTCGACACGCTTCACGCCGCGTTCGGGCGGTTCCCGGAAACCCCGAACGCGGACGGCGGCGGGGTCTGGTGGGCGGCGACCGAGATGGACCGCAACCTGCTCGCCGTGACGGCGGACGGGCGGCCGGTCGGCACCGCCGGGGCGTGCTCCTTCGAGCTCACCTTGCCCGGGGAGGTGGTCGTCCCGACCGCCGGAGTGACGTCCGTCGGCGTCCTGCCCACCCACCGGCGCCAGGGCGTGCTCACCGCGCTGATGCGGCGTCAGCTCGGCGACGTGCGGGCGCGAGGGGAGTTCCTCTCCGTCCTGCTGGCCTCCGAGGCCGGGATCTACGGCAGGTTCGGCTACGGTCCGGCGACGTACACCCAACGGCTGACGGTGCCGAGCCGGCAGGCCGCCTTCGCCGAACCCCGGGCGCGGCGGGCGGCCGGGGCCCCGGCGGCCGGCTCGGTCGAACTGCTGCGGCGGGCCGACTGCGGGCAGATCGTGGAGGAGGTCTACGACCGATACCGCCGCCGTCAGCCCGGTGCGCTGTCCCGGCCGCGCCGCTGGTGGGAGCTGGGCGCGGGGCAGATCCCGATCGCCCCGACGCCGCGTTACGTCGCCGTCCACCGGGACGCCGACGGCACCCCGGACGGGTACGCCAGCTACTCGCTCGGCGACGACACCCTGACGGTGGACGAGACCATCGCCGTCGACGACGCCGCCCACACCGACCTGGCCCGGTTCGTGCTCGGCCACGACCTGGTCTCCCAGGTCGTGTTCCGGCACTGCCCGCCGGACCACCCGCTGCGCTGGCAGCTCGCCGACTTCAACGCCGGGCAGCTGGGCAACCACACCGACTGGCTCTGGGTGCGGCTGCTGGACGTCCCGCGCGCGCTGACCGCGCGCGGCTGGTTCACCGACGGAGAGCTGGTCCTGGACGTCGACGACCCGTTCCTCGGCGAGCACCATCGGTACCTGCTGACCGTCCGGGACGGGAAGGCCGAGTGCGTCCCGACGGACCGGGAGCCCGATCTGTCCCTGGACGTCCGCGACCTGGGCGCGGTCTACCTCGGCGGCACCGCCCCGAGCACCCTCGTCCGGGCCGGGCACATCCGGGCCCATCGACCCGGCGCGGCCGTCCTCGCCGACGCCCTGTTCCGCGCCGAGCGCGCGCCGCACTGCCTGCACTGGTTCTGATCCGGCAGCCGCCACTCGCGATAACACCGAACGCCGGTCCCCGCCCTGGTTGGGCGGGGACCGGCGAACGGCTTTTCCCGGGCCGGGCACCCCGAACCGCCCACAGGGGAGGCCCGGTTGCCCTCAGGGACCAGGCCGGTTGCCCTCGGGGGACAGATCAGGGCTGGTTACCGGCGGGTCGGTTTGGTTCGGACGGGTGCACGATGCAACAGTGTCCGTCGGGTATTGACATGGTCACGGGATGTGAGGGGAGATGCGGGGGAGCGGGAATTCGGAGACGAACGGACCGGAAACGTTCAGTTTCCTTGCCGGATGTCGCTCAGAGTCCCGCTGACGTTGAGGAGTTCGTGGCACGTGGGCGCCTGCTTGCCCGAGGCCGGGGTGCCCGGAACCTCGCAGGTCACGTTCGCGGTCACCGCCTGGTCCTCGGGGACCTGAAGGGGAGTCACCCAGTGGTAGTCCTGGTTGCGGAAGGTCTCCAAGGCGATGGTGGTGATGGTCTTGTTGCCGGCCGTGATGGTCACCAGTCCCTGGTCGCCCTGGAAGTTGGCGACCACGAGGTCGGTGATGTCGAAGACCTTGCCGTGCGGCACCTGGTAACTGCCGGTCGCGGCGGCGCCGTTCTCGGTCACGACATCGATCGTGGCGGAGCTCTGCTGGCCGGTCCCCGGCACCGCCAGCCCGCCCGGACCGCCCTGGCTGCCGGGGCCGGTGTTCGGCTTCCCCGCGCCCGGCTTGGTCTGGCCGCCGGGGGTGCTCCCGTTGGCGGGGGCGCCCGGCGTGTCACCGGCCGGGACACCGGCCGGCGGGGCCGGAGTGGCGTTCTGCTGGGCGACGGCCTTCTCGGCCGCCTGCTTCGCGGAGCTGCGCACCGCCGGGCGGACCAGGGCGAACCAGGCCAGCAGCAGCGCGATCAGCGCCGCCAGGAGCGCGAGCAGCCACTTCGGGAAGATCGGCAACTGGAGGAACTCGCCCTCCAGAAGCGGCTTCTGAACGGGCGTCGGCGCGGTATCCGGTACGGCTTCCGGCGCCTTGGCCCCGTCCTTGCCGTCCTTCGCGCCCTTCCCTCCCTTGTCGTCCTTGCCGTCCGCCCGCTCCTCCGGGCCCACCGTCACCTCGAACGGCCAGGTCGCCGGCTTGCCGAACCAGATCAGCTTGCGGGTGCGCGCCTGCACCCGCACCTCCCCGGACTCGCCGGGCTCCAGCCGCAGCTTCTCCGGTGCGACCCGGAACCGCAGGTCCTCACCGGCCTGTCCCGGAGTGAACGTCACACCGGTGGGAGCGTTGCCGAGGTTGCGCACCGAGGCCCGGTAGCGCCCGCGCAGCCAGCCACGGCGACGGCGCGGGGCCAGCGCGGCCTGCAGCTCCTGGAACGGCGTCACGGTGACCGTGGCCTCCGGCACCGTCACCAGGTCGGGGCGCTCGACCGGCAGCACCCGGATGCCGAGCGGGAACTCGCCGGTCCGAGTGGCGGGGGAGCGCGGCGGAGCCAGCCGGACCGTCACGGTCTCGGACGTCCCCGGGTACAGCGACACCCGGGCCGGCTCCACCTTCGTCCAGCCGGCACAGTCGCCGACCACCTCGAACGTGTAAGCCTCAACGATGTCAAGATCGTTGCGTACCGTCAGGGTCGTGGTGGCCACGCCACCGGGGGCCACCGTCAATGCTGGCAGGCCGAGTTCGGCGGATGTGGTCATAGCGTGACGGTAGGGCCGTACCGCGCCGGAGAAGAGGGCCGTACGGGCAAGCTGGGGGCCACACCCCTTGCCCGTGCGGACCGACCGGAGACCCCGCCCGGTCCCGTCGCGGGCCCGGCCCGGCTCCGCGTGACCCGTCCTCAAGCCCCCGGCCGGCACCGCCCCGCGGCGCCAGGCCGTCACCCTCGCAGGCACTTGCAGAATGGAGCAGTTCGATGACGTCGACCGATACAACCCGTGAGGAAGCCGTCACAGCCCGCCGGACCACGGTGGCACCGAAGCCCGCCGGCACCACCGTCCCGCGCGTGCCCGCCCAACTGCGCGGCAGGCCGGCCCAGGTGCGGGTGGCGGTCTACGCGGAGGACCTCATCCTGCAGACCGGCGTGGTCCAACAGCTGCGCCAGCGGCCCGAGGTGGAGCTGCTGAGCGAGAACGAGGCCGGGCGGGCCGAGGTCTCCCTGCTGGTGGTCGACGCGCTGACGGAGACGGTGACCGAGCACCTGCGGAGGCTGCGGCTCGCCACCACGGGCCGGATAGGCCTGGTGGTGGGGCACTTCGAGGCCGGCGGGCTGCAGACCATCGTGGAGAACGGGGTCGCCGCCGTGCTGCGGAGGTCCGAGGCCGACCAGGACCGGCTGGTGCACCTCATCACGGCCCTCGCCAACGGCGAAGGCGTGATGCCCGGCGACCTGCTGGGCGAGCTGCTCGACCGGATCGGGATCCTCCAGCGCACCATGCTGGACGGGCGCGGCCTGACCCTCTCGACGTTGACCGCGAGGGAGGCGGAGATGCTGAAGCTGGTGGCGGAGGGCTTCGACACCAGCGAGATCGCCGCCAAGACCTCGTACTCGGAGCGCACGGTGAAGAACGTGCTGCACGAGATCATCACCCGCCTGGGACTGCGCAACCGGGCCCACGCGGTGGGGTACGCGATGCGGCGCGGGCTGATCTAGGAGGACGGGGAAGCGGTGCCTCGCCCGGCCGGGCTGGCCGGGCG
>NZ_JBSHAP010000185.1:0-13986 GCF_053611565.1 Kitasatospora sp. NPDC054795 | reverse complement strand
CCGCCCGTGCAGGCCGCGCCGCCCGCCGCCCCTGCCGGGTCGGCGCCGGGTGCCTGGCCGATCCCGCGCAGCTTCCCGCCCGCCGGTGGCGCCCCCGCCGCGGCTCCGGTGACGCCCCCCGCGGCGCAGCCGCAGGCGGCCCCGGCCCAGGCGGTTCCTGCTCCCGTGCCCGCTCCGGCCCCCGCCCCGGCGGCGGCTCCCGGCGGGCAGCCTTCGGCGTCCGCGCAGCAGGGCGCCGCGCAGGTGCGGCAGCTGTGGCCGCAGATCCTGGAGGCGGTGAAGAACCGCCGCCGCTTCACCTGGATCCTGCTCAGCCAGAACGGCCAGGTGGCCGGGTTCGACGGCAGCGTGCTCCAGGTGTCCTTCATCAACGCCGGTGCCCGGGACAGCTTCGTCGGCAGCAACAGCGACGACGTGCTGCGCGCCGCGCTGGCCGAGGCGCTGGGTGTGGACTGGCGGATCGAGTGCATCGTCGACCCGTCCGGCGGCGCCGGCGGCCCGGGTGGCGGGGCGCCGAGCGGCGGTGCCCAGGGCGGCGGGGGCTGGGGAGCCCCGGCGCGCCCGGCGGCGGCCGCGCCGTCGATGCCCGCGCCCGCCCCGGCACCCGTGCAGGCTCCGCCGGTCCAGGCCGCGCCGGCGCCCGTCCAGGCGCCGCCCGTGCAGCCCGCACCGGTGCAGGCCCCGCCGGTCCAGGCCGCGCAGGCCCGTCCGGTGCGGTCGGTGGCCCCGGAGGACGACATCCCGGAGGCGGACGATCCGGACCTGAAGGAGGACGTGTTCTCCGGGCAGGAGCTGATCATTCGCGAGCTGGGCGCGACGGTGCTGGAGGAGATCCACCACCAGGGGTCCTGAGCCGCCCCGGAGCCGGGCCCCGGGCCGGGCCCCGGAGCGGTGGGCAGCACGTAGGCTCGGCGGTGACGAACGAAGCACCGCATGACAGCCGTGACAGCAAGGAGACAGCCGTGTTCCCCGGTGGTGGCCAGCCCAACATGCAGCAGCTGCTGAAGCAGGCGCAGAAGATGCAGCAGGATTTCGCCAAGGCCCAGCAGGAGCTGGCCGAGACGAAGGTGAACGGTTCGGCGGGCGGCGGCCTGGTCGAGGCGACGGTGACCGGTGCCGGTGAGCTGGTGGCGCTGACCATCGCCCCGGCGGCCGTGGACCCGGAGGACACCGAGACGCTGGCCGACCTGATCCTGGCGGCCGTCCGGGACGCCAACCAGACCGCGCAGAAGATGCAGGCCGAGCGCATGGGCCCGCTGACCCAGGGCCTGGGCGGCGGCATCCCCGGCCTGCCGTTCTAGCGTCGGCCGTTCTAACGTCGGCTCTACGTTCCAGAAGGTCTGAAGTTCAGACGACAGACCTATGTGATTTATGTGGGAGTCGGGCGTCGGGCGCTGTGTCCGACGCCCGATTCGTTGGATGATGGCACCGGAGCACCACCGGCCGTCCGGTACCACCGGTCGTCCGCTACCCGGCCGTCAGGCCACCACCGGCCGCCAGGCCACCACGGACCAGCAGGTCACCACCGGCCGTCACCGGCCACCACCGGGCATACGGCACCATCGACCATCCGAGGGAAGGCGCGACGTTGTACGAGGGCGTGGTTCAGGACCTGATCGACGAACTGGGCAGGCTGCCCGGCGTCGGGCCCAAGAGCGCCCAGCGGATCGCCTTCCACGTGTTGCAGGCCGATCCGACCGACGTGCGCCGGCTGGCCCACGCGCTGCTGGAGGTCAAGGACAAGGTCCGCTTCTGCGCGGTCTGCGGCAACGTCGCGGAGGCCGAGCAGTGCCGGGTCTGCCTGGACCCCCGCCGCGACCTCGCCGTCATCTGCGTGGTCGAGGAGTCCAAGGACGTCGTCGCCATCGAGCGCACCCGCGAGTTCCGCGGCCGCTACCACGTGCTGGGCGGCGCGATCAGCCCCATCGAGGGCGTCGGCCCGGACGACCTGCGCATCCGCGAGCTGCTGTCGCGCCTCGCGGACGGCACGGTCACCGAGCTGATCCTGGCCACCGACCCCAACCTGGAGGGGGAGGCGACCGCCACCTACCTGGCCCGGCTCTGCAAGCCGATGGGCCTGAAGGTGACCCGTCTGGCGAGCGGCCTGCCCGTCGGCGGGGATCTGGAGTACGCGGACGAGGTCACCCTCGGCCGCGCCTTCGAAGGGAGACGACTGCTCGATGTCTGACCGGACGATCAACCAGCAGCCCCACACCCCCCACCAGCAGTCCCACGGGGAACCGGGGGCGCACGCCCCGCACATCCACGGTCACGGCTCGGAGCCGGACGACTTCGCCGTGCAGATCGCCGACTCGGTGGAGAGCTTCGTGCTCGCCGTCACCGAGGTCGCCAAGGGCGACGAGCCCGGTAGCGCGGTCTCGCTGCTGCTCCTGGAGGTCTCGCAGCTGCTGCTGGCCGGCGGCCGGCTGGGTGCGATCGAGGACGTCGTCCCGGAGGACCGCTTCGAGCCCGACGCCGGTCCCGAGCCGGACGGCGAGCAGCTGCGCGAGCGCCTCGCCGAGCTGCTCGCGCCGATCGACGTCTACCACGAGGTCTTCGACCCGTACGGCCCGCCGGAGAAGCCCAACGCCTTCCGGATCTCGGACGACCTGGCCGGCGTGGTCAGCGAGCTCCAGCACGGGCTGACCCACTACCGCGAGGGCCGGATCAGCGAGGCGCTGTGGTGGTGGCAGTTCTCGTACCTCTCCAACTGGGGCACGACCTGCACGGCGGTGCTGCGGGCCCTGCAGTCGCTGATCGCCCACGTCCGGCTGGACAGCCCGCTCGGCGCGGTGCCGGACGGCGCGGACACCGACGACGACGGGCTCACCGACGAGCAGCTCGAACAGCAGGCGGGCGACCTGATGGCGGCCGAGCTCGGCCTCGGGCGGTAGGCGGCAGCCGGTAGGGGGTATTCCGCGACGGCCCTCCCGGATTGTGATGAATGCCTCAGTGGCCCGGCCGGAAAAGAAATCCGGCCGGATTGCCGTCCCCCGATCCGCCGATTCTTCGGAGCCGTACCGAATCGCCCGCAGACCTGACGGCGGAGCCACCCGCACGGCCGCTCACGTGCTGAAACTACCGTCTCACCATATGGAAAGCGCCGGTCGGAGCACCCCTGCTCGGTAGACTGACGACGACCGCACCCCCCTCTCTCTGCAGGGGGGTACGGGGGCCCGGAGCCCCCGGAAAAGACTTCGAGTCGAGGAGCGCACGTGGGCCTTGTCGTGCAGAAGTACGGCGGCTCATCCGTTGCGGATGCCGAAGGCATCAAGCGCGTGGCCCGCCGGATCGTTGACACCAAGAAGGCCGGCCATGAGGTCGTCGTCGTGGTGTCCGCGATGGGCGACACGACGGACGAGCTCATCGAACTCGCGGAGCAGGTGTCACCGCTGCCTGCCGGCCGTGAGTTCGACATGCTGCTGACCGCTGGAGAGCGCATCTCCATGGCGCTGCTGGCCATGGCGATCAAATCCCTGGGGCACGAGGCACAGTCCTTCACGGGCAGCCAGGCCGGTGTCATCACCGACTCCGTCCACAACAAGGCGCGCATCATCGACGTGACGCCCGGCCGCATCCGCACCGCCCTGGACGAGGGCAACATCGCGATCGTGGCCGGTTTCCAGGGCGTCTCCCAGACCAGCAAGGACATCACCACGCTGGGCCGGGGCGGCTCGGACACCACCGCCGTGGCGCTCGCCGCCGCGCTCAGCGCCGAGGTCTGCGAGATCTACACCGACGTGGACGGCGTGTTCACCGCCGACCCGCGCGTGGTGAAGAAGGCCCGCAAGATCGACTGGATCGCCTACGAGGACATGCTGGAGCTGGCCTCGTCGGGTTCCAAGGTGCTGCTCGACCGGTGTGTCGAGTACGCCCGTCGCTACAACATCCCGATTCACGTACGCTCGTCCTTCTCGGGTCTTCCCGGGACGATCGTCAGCAACGACAACCCGAACAAGCCCGAAGGGGGCGAGATGGAGCAGGCCATCATCTCCGGAGTCGCCCACGACACCTCCGAGGCCAAGGTCACCGTCGTCGGCGTGCCCGACAAGCCGGGCGAGGCGGCGCGCATCTTCCGCGCCATCGCCGACGCCGAGGTCAACATCGACATGGTGGTGCAGAACGTCTCCGCCGCGTCGACCGGCCTGACCGACATCTCCTTCACCCTGCCCAAGACCGAGGGCCAGAAGGCCATCGACGCGCTGGGCCGGGTCAAGGCGGGCATCGGCTACGAGTCGCTGCGCTACGACGACGCGATCGGCAAGATCTCGCTGGTCGGCGCCGGTATGCGCTCCAACCCGGGCGTCACGGCGACCTTCTTCGAGGCGCTGTCCGCCGCGGGCGTCAACATCGAGTTGATCTCCACCTCGGAGATCCGCATCTCGGTGGTCACCCGTGCCGACGACGTGCCGGAGGCCGTCCGCGCCGTCCACAGCGCCTTCGGCCTGGACAGCGAGAGCGACGAGGCCGTCGTCTACGGCGGCACCGGGCGATGACCCGGACGCGGGGCCGGATCGCCGGGTCCTGCCGGGGCGCCGGGCGATGACCCGGCGCCCGAACCTCGCCGTCGTCGGCGCCACCGGCGCGGTCGGCGAGGTGCTGCTCGGGTTGCTCTCCCTCCGCCAGGACGTCTGGGGCGAGATCCGACTCGTCGCCTCCCCGCGCTCGGCCGGCCGCAAGGCGGTGGTGCGCGGGGAGGCCGTCGAGGTCGTCCCGCTGGCCGAGGAGGCCTTCGCGGGCATCGACGTGGCGGTGTTCGCCGTCCCCGGCCCGGTCTCGGCGCAATGGGCGCCGATCGCGGCGGCCAAGGGCATCGTGGTGATCGACGGCTCGGCCGTCTTCCGCACCGCCGAGGACGTGCCGCTGGTCGTCCCGGAGGTCAACGCGGCCGCGCTGCGGATCCGCCCGCGCGGCATCGTCGCCAGTCCGGCCGCCACCGCCCTCGCGATGATCGCCGCGGTGGGGGCGCTGCACGCCGAGTACGGGCTGGCGCAGCTCGTGGTCGCCTCCTACCAGGCCGCCGACGGCGAGGGCCGCGACGGCGAGGCGGCTCTGCGCGCGCAGACCGGGCTGGTGGCGGGTGCCGCCGTCGGCCGGCAGACCGGTGACCTGCGCGCGCTGATCGCCGATCAGGGGCCGTTCGCCGCCCCGCTGGTGCTCAACGCGGTGCCCTGGACCGGCGGACTGCGCGAGGGTGGCTGGTCCGCCCAGGAGACGGGCATCCGCGACGAGTCCCGCAAGGTCCTCGGCCTGCCCGCCCTGAAGGTCTCGGCGACCTGCGTCCACATCCCGGTCGTCCGCACCCACGCGCTGGCCGTGCACGCGCGGTTCGAACGCGAGGTCACCCAGGAGCACGCGCAGGACATCCTGCGCGACGCGCCCGGCGTGGTGCTCTACGACGACCCGGCGGCCGGCGAGTTCCCCACCCCGAACGACGTGGTCGGGACGGACCCGGTCTGGGTCGGGAGGGTCCGGCGGGCGCTGGACGAGCCGGACGCGCTGGACCTCTTCCTGTGCGGGGACAACCTGCGCAAGGGGTCGGCGCTCAACCTGGTGCAGCTGGCCGAGCTGGTGGCGGCGGAGCTGACGGCGGGCGAGCCGGTGGACGCGGAGCCGGACGTGGAGTTGGACGCGGCGGCGACGGCTGAGCCGGCGGGGCCGGCGGGGCCGGAGAAGTCGGAGTACTAGGTCCCGGGGCCCTCGCGCGTTCCGAAGTGCCCGCTTGTGTCTACAGCTGTGTCCATACCTGTGTTCGCTCCTCGACACAATCTGTCCGGAATCCCGGGGGAATCCCCTGGAGGCTTCTTCCGCCGATGCGGAAGAATGGGCCCCGAGCCGGGCAACCATGACAGGGGATCGAGTGTCCAACGTGCGTGGCGAACGTGATGGTGGGGGCAAGGGCGGGCATCCCGGCGAGAGCCGCGGTGCCCTTCCCGTCGCGCGCCCCGTGGCCTGCGAGTAGGCCGGAAGAAGACCAGATGACGGCGGCCGCACGCGGTGCGGCGGACTCCGGCGCCGGTACCGACGCGGGTACCAGCGAGGACCTGCTCACCGAGACCTACCAGGCGCACTACCGCTCGTTGCTGCGGCTCGCGGCACTGCTCCTGGACGACCTCTCGACGTGCGAGGACGTCGTCCAGGAGGCGTTCATCCGGGTGCACGCCGCCCGGCGCAGGGTGCGCGAACCCGAGAAGACCCTGGCCTACCTGCGGCAGACGGTCGTCAACCTGTCCCGCTCCACGCTGCGCCGCCGCATCCTCGGGCTGCGACTGCTGCCGAAGCCCATGCCTGACATGGCCAGTGCAGAAGAAGGTGCCTACGATGCCCTGGAGCGCGACCAGTTGAAGGCCGCGCTGCGTGGTCTGCAACGCCGTCAGCGGGAGGTTCTGGTGCTGCGTTACTTCGTGGACATGACGGAGGCGCAGGTCGCCGAGACCCTGGGCATCTCGCTCGGCTCGGTGAAGGCCTACGGCTCCCGCGGACTCGCCGCCCTGCGCGTCCAGATGGAGGCCGGACATGGCTGAGGCGGACGACAGCCGTCGGCGACCGGTCGACGGGGCGTCCGAGCCGCACGCGTCCGAGCCGCACGCGTCCGAGCCGACGGGGCCCGAGTCGACGTCGCCGGGTACGCGCGCACCGAGTCCGAACGCACCGAGTCCGCACGGGTCCAGGCCGAACGCGGCCGGGAAGCCCGGTGTGAACGGCCCCGCGGGTGAGGTCCCGGAGCTCCTGGACCTGTCCGCCGACGAACGGGCGCTGCGCGAGCGGCTGCACGGCGCCGTCTCCGGCATCCAGCCCGCCGTGGGCGGGCTGCCGCGGATCCGGCGGGCCGTGCCCCGCCGCCGGGCCGCCCGGCGCGGCGCCTGGACCGGGGCGGCCGCACTCGCCTTCGCCGTCGCGATCGGCCTGCCCGTCCTGCACGAGGGGGAGCACCTCGGGCTCTCCGGCGGTCCCGGCTCGGCCGACGCCAAGAGCCCGGCCGCCGCGTCCCCCAGCGGTGCCGCCGGTACCGCCGGCGGTACCGGGGCGGCCGCGCAGACGGGCGCGGGCGGCACCGGCGCCGCCACCTCGCCGACCGGTACGGCCGCGGCCCCGCACACCCCCGGCGGCGGGCTGACGCAGACCGACGGCGGCGTCGCGCCCTCCGGGACCTCCGGGGCCGGCGACGGCGGCATCGTCCCGCTCTGCACCCGGACGGACCTCGGCGAAGGCGTCGCGCAGGTCGGCGCGGCCGACGGCGACGGGCGGATCTACGGCTCGTTCACCGTCTACAACGTCTCCGTGCGCAGCTGCCGGCTCGGCGGGCCGGGCTCGGTGGCGGTCACCGCCGTCAGCGGCGGCGACCGCGGCCGCATCCGCACCGCCGACCACGCGCCGGGCGACCCGGCGGCCGGCCTGCCCACGATGGACGGGGAGCCCCCGGTGCTCGCGCCGCGGGCCGGGTACCGGGTGCCGTTCGCCTGGGTCCCCGACCGGACCTGTGCCGGCTCCGGCAGCCTGACCACCCCGTCGAGCGGCGTCAACCAGGTGGCCCTGCGTTCGGACGTCCCGGCCATCGAGCCCGGCGCCCCGGCCTCAGTGCCCTCCAGCGAGCCCAGCGCCAACCCGCCTGCCTCCTCGTCCCCGTCGGCGGGCCCCAGCACGGCTCCCAGCCCGACCCCGACCCCGACCGGCGGCCCGACCGCCGCACCGTCCACCGTGACCATCGCCCACACTCCCGCCCCCGGCAGTCCGGCGGCCGCCACGGCGACCCTGCCCGTGGCGTGCAGCGGCACCGTCTACCGCGGCGGCGTCCAGAACCTGGGCGGTTCGGTGCCGCAGCCGTCGGGCTCGCCGACGGCGGGGTGACCGCGGGCGGCGGCGACGCGGTGACGACGGACAGCGGTGACAACGGACAGCGGTGACGACGGGCGGCCGCGGCGGGCCGGCGGGCCGGCGGCCGCCGTGGCCGGGGCCGTGGCCCGGGGCCCGGGGGCCGGGCGGGTGTGAGGAGTGGTTACCGTGGGGGTGTGTACCGGTTCCTCCTGACTTCGCGCTGGCTCGGCGGCACCGTCGTGGCCGTGGCGGCCGTGGCGGTGTGCCTGTGGCTGGGCTCCTGGCAGCTCGGCCGGTTCGAGGACCGGGTGTCCACGCACCAGGAGACCAAGCAGGCGGTCACCGCTTCGAGTGACGCCCGGCCGATCGACGCGCTGCTCAACCAGGCGACTCCGCAGGTGAGCACGGAGACCGTCGGCAGGACGGTCACGGTGACCGGCACCTACGACAGCGAGCACCAACTGCTCGTCCCCAACCGGGTGGTGGACGGCAAGCAGGGCTACTACGTGCTCACCCCGCTGCGCACCGCCGACGGTCACGCCGTCGCCGTGGTGCGCGGCTGGGCGGGCGGGGACCCGGCCGCCGCCGGGCCGCCGCCGGGCGGAGAGGTGACGGTGACCGGGCGCCTGCAGGCCAACGAGGCCGTGGGCAGCAACGGCGCGGTGGCGGGCGGTCTGCCGACCGGGCAGCTCGGCATGATCAACCGGGCGTCGCTGCTGAACGTGCTGGAGTACGACGGCTGGTACGACGGCTGGGTGGCCGCCGACGACGCGCCCGCCGGGCTGGCCCCGGTACCGACCGTGCAGCCGCAGGGCGGCGACGGGCTCACCCTGCGCGCGTTCCAGAACCTGGGCTACACCCTGGAGTGGTTCGTCTTCGCCGGGTTCGTGGTCTTCATGTGGTTCCGCCTGGTGCGCCGCGAGGCGGAGGCGGAGCAGGACCGGGCCCTCGGGCTGGACCCGGTCCTGGACTGACCGGCGCGTCCTGGTCCGACCCCGCTCTCAGCGCTTGGTCGGCAGGGCCGGTGCCGCTGTCGGCTTGACCGCCGGCGGGGGCGCTGTCGGTGTCGGTGCCGCCGGTGTCGGCGTCGGGAGCGGCTGCTGGGTCGGGGAGGACGAGCCGGTGGGCAGCGGCGTCGGGTCGCTGTGGCAGTGGCCGTTGCCGTTGCCGTTGCCGTTGTGGTCGTCGGAGTTGTAGTGGTCGATGTGGTGGTGCACGGTGCGACCGGTCTTCGACCCCTTGGAGCCCTTCGAGCCGAAGGAACCCGAGGAACCCGAGGAACCCGAGGAGCCGCCGGACCCCTTCGACCCCTTGGCGAGCTCGACGGTGCCGTCCGGGTCGGTCGACTCGTAGGCCGCCGCCAGGACGGCCGTGCCCGCGATCCCGCCCGCGATGCCGCCCGCCTTCCCCGCGCCCGGTGCGCTCGCCCTGGTCGCCGTGGCGAGCGGTGTGGCACCGGCGGGCGGGACGGCGCCGGTCGGCGGTGCGGTGGTGGTCGGCACGGCCGGCTTGGGCGCGACGACCGAGGAGCTCGGCGCCGGCGGGCCGACCGGAGGCGGGCAGGAGGCGACCGCCGGCCGCGACCCCGAGCAGCCGCTGAGCACCAGGGCCCCGGCCACCGCCACCCCCGCGAGCAGCAGCAGACGTCTCACGCCGCCCCTCCGTCTGCGTCGCCCCCGGCCGCGCCCAGGTGCCGCCGGACGAACTCGATCTCCAGCCGCAGCTGCTTGATCCGCTCCTCCACCACCAGCGAGCCGTGCCCGGCGTCGAAGCGGTACACCTCGTGCGGCTTGCCGAGCTGCTCCAGCCGCTCGACGTAGTTGTCGATCTGCCGGATCGGGCAGCGCGGGTCGTTGACACCGGCACTGATGTACACCGGCACCCGCACGTGCTCGACGTAGGTCAGCGGCGAGGAGGCGGTGAAACGCTCCGGCACCTCCTGAGGGGTGCCGCCGAAGAGCGTGCGGTCCAGCGACTTGAGCGCCTCCATCTCGTCGGCGTACGCGGTGTGGTAGTCCGCGACCGGCACGGCGGCGACGCCGAGGGCCCAGCTGTCGGGCTGGACGCCGAGGCCGAGCAGGGTCAGGTAGCCGCCCCAGCTGCCGCCGGTGAGCACCAGCCGGGCCGGGTCGGCGAGGCCGCTGTCGACGGCCCAGGCGCGGACCGCCGCGATGTCCTCCAGCTCGATCAGGCCGACGCGCTCGTGCAGCGCGTCCGTCCAGGCCTGGCCGTAGCCGGTCGAACCGCGGTAGTTGACCCGGACCACCGCGAAGCCGTGGTCCAGCCAGGCGGCCGGACCGGCGGCGAAGGAGTCGCTGTCGTGGTGGGTCGGGCCGCCGTGGATCTCGAACACGGTCGGGTACGGGCCCGGCCCGGCCGTCGACGGCCGCTGCACCAGGGCGTGCACCCGCCCGCCGGGCCCGTCCACCCAGACGTCCTCGACCGGCACCGAACCGGGCGGCACCGCGCCGGGTGCCCGCAGCACGACCGTACCGGCGGTGGAACGGACGGCGGAGGGCTCGGCGGCGGAGGACCACAGGTACTCGACGGTGCCGTCCGGACGGGCGGTGGCGCCGCCGACGGTGCCGCGCGGGGTGTCCAGGCGGGTCAGCCGGCCGTCGGCGAGCCCGTACGAGAACAGCTCGCTGCGCGCCTCGTACTCGTGCTCCACCAGCAGCTCACCGGCGCCGGGGCGCCACTGCGCGGAGACGTCGCCGGGCAGTTCGCGGCCCTGCTCGTCACGCAGCGGGAGAGCGGTCTCGGCACCCGTGGCGACGTCCCAGATCATCGGCTCCCAGCGGCCGGTGCGCTGGTGGGCGACCAGCAGCCGGGTGTCACCCTCGACCGGCGCGAAGCCCAGGCAGGCGACGCCGCGCGGCTCGTCCCGGCCGGTGACCTCGTCCAGCTCGGCGACGGTCTCGACACCGCCGTCCCCCGTGACGCGGACGACCCGGATCGCGGAGTGCATCGCGTCGCCGTGCTCGGTGTGGTCGATGGCGAGCAGGGTGCTGTCGTGGCTGAGGTCGCCGATGCCGCCGTACTCCTCGTGCCGGTAGATCTCGACCGGCACGGCGCTGCCGGGGCGGCGCAGGTGCAGGGTGGTGCCGTCCTCGTCGGTGGAGCGGCCGACGACCACGGTGCCGTCGCGGCCGAGGGCCAGGCCGGCCGAGTAGGAAGCGGCGAGGCCGGGCACGGCCTCCTCGTCGGGGCCGCCCGCGAACGGCTGGCGGCGCCAGACGCCGAACTCGTCACCGTCGTGGTCGTCGAACCACCAGACCCAGTCGCCGTCGGGGGACAGCTCGGCGTCGGTGGTGCCGTTCGGACGGTCGGTCACCCGGCGGTGGGCGCCGGTCGCGCGGTCCCAGGCGTAGACCTCGTAGGTGCCGGTCGCGTTGGACACGTACAACGCCCGGTCGGGGGCGTCCTCGGCCCAGTCGGGCAGGGACACCCGGGCCGCCCTGAACCGCTGCTCCCACGCCGGTACGGCGCTCTTCTCCTCGCTCATCCGACCATCCAACCCGATCGGGGGGAGGGAAGGGAACGGGCGGGTGGGCTTCGGCCACCCGCCCCGCGTGCCGGGATCCCGCCACGGCCGCTCCGGGGCGTGCGGGGACCGGCCCCCGGGCGGCGTTCCCAGCGGCAGGAACCGGACCGGGCCCACGGGCACCGGCGCCGGCGACGTCGGGGCGAGGACGCTGCGGCCTACGGCGGCGGTAGGGCCGCCGGCGCCGCGGTGGACCAGGCCGATCAGCGCGATCCCGAGCGCCGGCCACCGGACACTGCCGTCCGCGGCGCCGTACGCGCCGAGGGCCGGTCCGGCTCCGAGGGGCGGGCGCGGTGGGGACGGCCCGCCCTTGGGCGGCGCGGCGGTCTGCGGCTCAGGCGCCCGGTACGCGGTCTGCGGCTCAGGTGCCCGGTACGCGGTCTGCGGCTCAGGCGCCCGGCACGCGCTTTGTGGCTCAGGCGCCCGGTACGCGGTCGAGGAAGCCGTACACCGCGCCGATCCGGCCGTCCGGGGTGGCCGCCAGCACGTCGAAGCCGATCACGACCGGCTCCGCGCCGGCCGGGCCCAGGTTCCAGGTGAAGCGGGCGATGTCGTGGTGGGCGTCGACCGGGCCGAGGGTGAACTCCAGCCCCGGGAACTGGGCCTGGGCGGCGCCGATCAGCGCGGCGACGGCATCCCGGCCGGTGACGGCGGCCAGCGGGTCGGTGTAGCGGCCGTCCTCGGCCCACACCTCGTCGACCAGCTTGCGGCGGGCCGCCGGGTCGGTCTCGTTCCACACCGCGAGGTAGCGCTCGGCGAGCTGCTGGAGGGCGGCGGTGGTGGTCTCGGTCATCGTCATCTCCCGTGTTCCGGTGGGTGGTTGGCCGGGCCGTTCCCGGTGCTCACCACGGTACGGACGGGCGGCGGGCGGCGAATCCGTCACGTATGGGTATGGGGGTGCGTAGCCTCCGCCGGGGTGTGCCGGGGCGTGCGGCGGTGTGCCGGTACCGGTGCCGGTAGTGGCGTCGGCAGTGGCGTCGCTGCCGGTGCCGACGGCGGTGCGGGCCCGGGTGGGTAGGGTCGGGGCATGCTGTACGGAAGGGAAGGCGAACAGGCCGCCGTGGACGGCCTGTTGGACGCGGCGCGGGCCGGCCGCAGCGGGGTGCTGCTGTTCCGGGGCGAGGCCGGCATCGGCAAGACCGCGCTGCTGGACGACGCGGTGGCGCGGGCGGGGGAGTCGTTCCGGGTGATCCGGGCGGCCGGCGTCGAGTACGAGGCCGAGCTGCCGTACGCCGGGCTGAGCCTGCTGCTCGCACCCGGCCTGGACCAGCTGGACGCCCTGCCCGGGCCGCAACGGCGGGCGCTGGAGGCGGCGTTCGGGCTCTCCGACGAGGGCCGGCCGGGCGGCCACGGGGCGGACGGCGTTCCGGCCGGCGGTGGCCCGGTCGCCGGTGGCTCGGTCGCCGATGACCCGGCCGCCGGTGAAGGGCGCGCCGACCGGCTGCTCGTCGGACTCGCCACGCTCGGTCTGCTCGCCGAACTCGCCGCCGACCAGCCCCTGCTGTGCGTCATGGACGACGTGCAGTGGCTGGACCGGGCCTCACTGGAGGCGCTGCTGCTGGCCGCCCGACGCCTCCAGGCCGAGGGGGTGGCCCTGCTGCTCGCCGCCCGCACCGGTGGTGCCCCCGGGGCCACCGGCGGCGCGGCGGAGCGCCCGCTGGGACTGCCCGAACGACAGGTGACCGGACTGTCCGAGGCTGCCGCCACCCGGCTGCTGGCCCGGCGGGCCGGCCCCGGCCTGCCCGCCGCCGCGCGCGACCGGCTGCTCGCCGAGGCGGCCGGCAACCCGCTCGCACTCACCGAACTCCCGGTCGCCGCGGGGCCGCACATGTCGGCGCCGGGCGGCCTGCCGCTCACCAACCGGCTGCTGATCGCCTTCCACGGCCAGGTCACCGGCCTGCCCGCGGCCACCCAGACGCTGCTGCTGGTCGCCGCCACGGAGGAGAGCGGAGCGCTGGACGTCGTCCTGCCCGCAGCGGCCGCCCTCGGCGTCACCGCCGAACACCTCGCGCCCGCCGAGGAGTCCGGCCTGGCGACGGTCACGGCCGACCGCCGGATCGCCTTCCGGCACCCCCTGCTGCGCTCCGCGATCCTCCAGCGCGCTCCGCACCACCAGAAGACGACGGTCCATCAGGCCGTGGCGAGGGCCCTGCCGGACGGCGACCGCCGCACCTGGCACCTCGCGCTGGCCGCCACCGGCCCCGACGCGGGCCTCGCCGACGCGCTGGAGCGCGCCGCCGTCCGCGCCGAGCGCCGCGGCGGCCACGGCGGGGCCGCCGCGTACGAGCGCGCCGCCCGGCTCACCCCGGACCGCGACAGCGCCACCCGCCGGCTCGTCCTGGCCGCCGAAGCCGCCACCGAGGAAGGCGAGTTGGAGCGCGCTGAGAAACTCGCCGACGAGGCCTCCGGCCGGACGGACAACGTCCTGGCGCACGCCCTGCTCGACCAGGTCCGGGCCACCGCGCACTTCTGGCGCGGCGCGCACCCGACCGCCCACCGGCTGCTGCTCGACGCCGCCGGCACCGACATCGACCCGATGCACGCCGCCCGGATGCTGCTCCAGGCCTTCCACGCCGCCTGGTACGCGGGGGAGGAGCCGGTGGTCGCCGTCCTGGACCGCCTGGCGG
>NZ_JBSHAP010000184.1:0-14026 GCF_053611565.1 Kitasatospora sp. NPDC054795 | reverse complement strand
CCGGGCCGCCTCCGTGCCACCGGAGGCGGCAGCGGAGGCGGCACCGGAAACGGCGCCCTCGCCGCCCCTGCGGCGGCCGATCCAGTCCCGAAGCCCCACCCGGCTCACCCGCCTTCGCTGATGCGGGTGTTGAGCCGCGCGATCTCCCTGACCCACTGCCCGCGTTCACGGTGGGTCAGGTCGAGGATGTCCTCCCGCTGCCAGTGGAAGTGGTACGCGATGTACGCGATCTCCTCGTACAGCCGAGCAGGCGCGTACGTCACGATTCCCCCAGGCGCCCACCGGCGAGGTCGACCTCGAAGGCGCCGTCGCAGTGCGGGCAGGTCACCGCGGCGCGCGTGTGGCCTTCGCTGTTGATCCGCTGGTAGAGGTCCTGGAGGAAGGCCACGTCGGTGGCGTACATCCGCTCGACGACCCCGGCGTGCACGTCGGTGATGTCGCCCAGCCTGGTGATCACGTGGCTGAGCAGCACCACGCTGAGGTACGCCGGGTTCTCCTTGACCCTCAGGTCGATCTGCGGCATCAGCTCGTCGCGGGCGGTGGCCAGGCGCATGGCACCGTGCCGGTGCACGGTGCCCTCGTCGTCGACGTAGCCGAGCGGCAGCTCGAACTCGAACTCGGTGTGCGGCGCCCGCGCCCGGGGCTGCGCCGCCGCTGCCGCCGGGGCCTGCTGCGGCGGCGCGGTGTTCTGCGGGGCCGGAGCCCGTTCCAGCAGCTCCTCCAGGCCGATCTTGCGCCTCACTCGACCGAGATCTCCTCGAACACGATGGTCACGGTCTCGGTGGCGGCGCTGGACTCGCCGGCGCTGAGGGTGGGACCCTCCCAGCGGCTCGCCCAGGCGTTGGTCAGCTGGATGCGCCGCAGGGTGGCACCGGTGGTGTCCTTGACCTCGATGGTGAGGTTCTGCCGCGCGGTGTTGATCGCCCCGTTGTTGAGGGTCTCCTTGATCCAGTCCGTGAACGCGCCGCTCTTGTCCAGGCCGCGGGTGATGGTCACCTCGCCGGGGAGCCGGGCGCCGGGCTGCTTGCGGACGATCAGTTTGCCCTCTTGGGTCACCTGCTTGTACTCGACGACGTCCTGTTCGACCGTCAGGTTGCTGATCTCCTTGACGGACTCGACGTTGTAGCCGCCGAGTTGGACGCCGAAGATATGTGTGGAGAGCGGATCGCCTTCAGCCATGGGTTTGTGTCACCTTCCGATGCGAGGGGTGCCGAGGGTGCCGAGGAGTGGCGCCGACGGGTGTGGTGCCGACCGGGCCGGTCACTCGTTGACGAGGCTCGTACTGTCGGAGAACTGGGACAGCCGGAACACCACGAACTCCGCGGGCTTCACCGGGGAGACGCCGATCTCGCAGATCACCTGGCCGAGGTCGATGGACTCCGGCGGGTTGTTGTCGCGGTCGCACTTGACGTAGAAGGCCTCGGCCGCGGTCTGCCCGAACAGGGCTCCGCGCCGCCACTCCTCGGTGAGGAACGCCGTGATGTTCCGGCGGATGCTGGACCACAGCCGGTCGTCGTTGGGTTCGAAGACCACCCACTGGGTCCCCAGGAGGATGGACTCCTCCAGGTAGTTGAAGAGCCGGCGCACGTTCAGGTAGCGCCACGCCGGGTCGGAGGAGAGGGTTCGCGCGCCCCAGATCCGGATGCCGCGCCCGGGGAAGGCCCGGACGCAGTTGACGCCGATCGGGTTCAGCAGGTCCTGCTCGCCCTTGCTCAGGCGCAGCTCCAGGTCCACCGCGCCGCGGATGACCTCGTTGGCGGGCGCCTTGTGCACGCCGCGCTCGGCGTCGCTGCGCGCCCACACCCCGGCGACGTGCCCGCTCGGCGGGACCAGCACGTTGCGGCCGCTCGCCGGGTCGAACACCTTGATCCACGGGTAGTAGAGCGCGGCGTAGCGGGAGTCGAAGCCCGCCTCGTCGTTGCGCCAGGTGCGCATCCGCTGGGCGTTGAGGCCGGGCGGCGGGTCCAGGACGGCGATCCGGTCGCCCATCTGCTCGCAGTGCGACATCACCGCCAGCTGGACGGTGCGCAGGCCCTCGTCGTCGAGGTCGCCGCGCTGGTAGGCGCTCATCAGGTCGGGCACCGCGACCATGGTGATCTCGTCGATCGCCTCCAGGCCGCCGAAGCCGGTCCGGGCGGCGGCGTCGCCGACGTACTCGGCGGGGTCGAGCCGGCCCACCGGGGCCGCGGCCGGCGCGGGCGCGGCGGCCAGGGCGTGGGTGCGGCGCTCGGGGCGACTCGGCGCGGTGCCGGGCTGTTCGGCGACGGCGACCAGCTTCGACTCGCGCAGCTGGGTGACGACGTAGCCCTTGGTGCTCTTCCGGGTCGAGACGTCGTAGGTCTCGGCGACCTCCGCGCCCCGGCGCACCAGCAGCCGGAAGCGGTCCTCGGGGACGTTCTCCCCCTCCGGGTCGGCGACCTCGACGGACACCTCGGCACCCGCGCCCGGCAGGGCGGAGAAGAGGAACCCGGCGATCTCGACAGGCGGGGCCGCGGTGACGGCGGGGGCGGCACCGGGCGCCCGGCGGGCCGGGTCGCCGACCCGCACCACGTAGGCGGAGCCGCCGCCGTTGGCGAAGAAGCCGTACACCGAGTGCGCCAGGTAGGTGCCCTCGGTGAAACCGCCGAACCGCTGGACGTACTGGTCCCAGTTGGTCACCAGTGTGGGCTCGTGGAAGGGCCCGGTCTCGGCGAAGCCGACGAACGCGGCGACGGCCGTGCCGACGCCCTCGATCGGCCGGGCACCGGACTGGACCTCCTCCACGTACACGCCCGGGGTGAGGTACGACGGCATACGCGCTCCTTCGGCTGGTCAAGCATTGCGCCGGTCATTCGCCCCCGAGTCTGCTGCCCGGACGTCACCCGGAAACATGTCCGCAGGTCCCGGACCGGGGGCAGGAACGGCTGCCCCCGGCGGACACCGCCGGACGTCCGCGCAGGCGCCCCGGACGCCCCGGTCGCCCCCGCCGCCCCGGACGCGCCGGACGCGCCGACCGTCCGCGTCGCACCCGGTCGCCCCCCGCCGTCCCGGGGGCGGTCAGCCGTCCCGGGGGCGGTCAGCCGTCCCGGGGGCGGTCAGCCGTGCCCGGTGTCCCCGAGCGCGCCCAGCCACGGCCCGAACTCGCTCGCCAGCACGAGCCGGCCGAGCTTGCGGTACTCGCCGACCACCGCGGAGACCAGCTGCGCCATGCCCAGCGGGGCGCCCGTCCCGGCGGCCAGATACGCCGCGGAGACCGCGCAGGCCCGGATGGAGCCGCCGGTGAGCTCGAAGTTCCGGGCGCAGAAGTCCAGGTCGAGGTCGTCGCCGCGAGGCACCAGCGGCCCCAGGCAGCGGTCCCAGAGCAGGCGCCGCTGCGCCTCGTCCGGCAGCGGGAACTCGGCGATGACGTCCAGCCGCCGGGTGAACGCCTCGTCGAGGTTGGCCCGCAGATTGGACGTCAGCACGGCGATCCCGTCGAAGGACTCCATCCGCTGGAGCAGGTAGGCCGTCTCCACGTTGGCGTGGCGGTCCCGGGAGTCCTTGACCTCCGAGCGCTTGCCGAACAGCGCGTCCGCCTCGTCGAACAGCAGGACGCCGTTCACCTGCGCGGCCTCGGTGAAGATCCGTTCCAGGTTCTTCTCGGTCTCGCCGATGTACTTGTCCACCACGGTGGAGAGGTCCACCACGTACAGCTCCATGCCGAGTTCGGCGGCGACCACCTCGGCCGACATCGTCTTGCCGGTGCCGGACTCCCCCGCGAACAGGGCGATCACGCCGTTGCCCCGGCCGCCGCCCGGGCGCATCCGCCACTGTCCGAGCACCTGGTCGCGGTGCCGGGCGCGCAGCACGAGCTCGCGCAGCCGGCCCGCGGTGGGGGCGGGCAGGACGAGGTCGGACCAGCCGACCGCGGGCTCGATCCGGCGGGCGAGCCGGGCCAGCCCGGCGGCGTTCTGCGCCCGCACCGCCGTGCGCAGGTCCTCGGCCCGGACCGGGCGCCGCTCGGCGGCCGCCGTCCGGGCCGCGACCGAGGCGGCGCGGGCCAGCTGCTCCTGGTCCAGCCGGTAGGCGGCCACCGCCTCGGCCAGTTCCTCCGGCAACTCCTCGCCCGGCTCGTCACCCGACTCCACGCCCGACCCCACGCCCGACTTCTGACTCGACTCCGAAGCACCCGGCTCCGCACCCAGCGCGCGGGCCCACTGCCCGGCCCGGTCGCGCGCGTCCGGCGGCCGGACGGTGAGCACCACCGGGCTCCGCGCCGCCCAGACCGGGTCCCAGACCTGCGGGCCGTGCACCACCAGCGGGACCCCGGTGAGTTCCGCGCACAGCTCGCGCAGCAGCGCGGCCCGCTCGGGCCGTTCGGGTTCGAACCGGTCCAGTGGCCCGAGCACCACGCCGCCCCCGCCCAGCCGCGCCTCGCGGGCGAGCACCCGTACGGTGGCCTCCGGCGGGCGGTCGGCGAACGCGGCGGCGTCGACCACCAGGGGCGGCGGGCCGTCGGCCGCGAGGGCCGCCACCGCGAGCCGGCCGGCGTGCCCGCCCCGGTCCAGCAGGTGCACCAGGCCGCCGTCCGCGGCCAGGAAGCGCAACTGTTCGAGGGGCTGGTGGGAGCGGCGCCCGGGTCCGGCGCGGCGGGCCAGCCCGGCGAGGCTGCCGTCCGGCTCGTCGTCGCCGAGCAGATGGGCCGTCACCCGGTCCGGGACGCGCAGGGTGCGGGAGAGCAGCGGGCGGTCCGGCTCGGTGATCTCCAGCAGGCCGCCGGCGATCAGCGGGGCCCGGACGGAGAACCGGAAGCGGCCGGCGCCCGCCCCGGGCAGTCCGCACAGGTCGAGGGCCAGGCCGATGGTCGCCCGGCGGCGGGTCAGGTCGTCGTTGAGGTAGCCGTAGAGCTGCTCGAAGCGGGAGTCGAGGTCCGGGGCGAGCGCCACCAGCAGCAGGTCGAGGTCCACCGGGAGCAGCCCGAAGGCGGCGCTGAGCCGCCCGAGCCGGGAGCCGGGCGGCGGCGCGGGGCCGTCGCCGGGGTCCGCGGCGGCCCGGTGCACCGTGGCGGAGGCCGCCAGGATGCGCTCCACCGCCTCCGGTCCGAGGTACTGGCCGCGGTACGGGTCGTCCGGGTCCGGGTCGTCGGCCCGGCGCTCGCGCACCGCGGCGCGGACCCGCCGTTCGACCCGCTGCAGCCGCTCCCAGAGCTGGTCGGGGGCCTGACCGAACGGTGCGCTGTCCTCCGGCCCTGACGGCCCGTCGTGCTCCGGCCCGGGCGGTGCGCCGTCGGCCGCCGAGGCGGTCTCCGGGGCCCGGTCGAGGTCGAGGCTCATCGCGCCCTGCCCCGGGCCCGGCGGCCGGGCGGCAGCCCGCGTTCCCGGGGCGCGGCGAAGCCGTCCGGCCCGGGGTCCCCGGCGCCCTGGTAGCGCAGCCGGCGGCCCGGACCGTCGGCGGGCGGCGGGCCGGCCGGGGTGGTGTCCCCGGCGTTGGTGCTGCCTCCGACGTTGGTGGTGTCGCCGGCATCGGCGGTGTCGCCGGCATTGGCGGTGTCGCCGGCGTGCAGCACCAGCCCCTCGGTGACCGGCGGCCCTGCCGGGCTGCGCCCGCCGGGCAGCGGGGCGAGCACCCGGAGGTCGACCGAGGGCCGCAGTTCCCCGCCGAGCGAGGACCAGACGTCGGACACCGACGGCAGGCCGGTGTCGCGCCCCGCGATGTCCAGCCCGACGGTCAGTCCGAGCTCGGCGAGCGTGCCGGTGAGCAGCCGGGCGGGCAGCGTGTCGGTGGTCGTCAGGCTCTGCAGCACCTCGGCCAGCAGCCGGTGTTCGTCCTGCGGCCGGTTGGTCCAGGCGGTGACCAGGTAGGCCAGCTCGAACCAGCGGGGCGCGGGGCGGTGGCCGGTGACCAGGCCGTCCGCGTCGTACTCCGCGACGGTGCCGGCCTGCCGGCGGCCGGTGTCCTCGCGCAGCCCGTACAGGTAGACGCTGACCGTGGGCGCGTTGCGCCGGGCCGCGAAGTCCCGGGTGGGCGCGTCGAAGACCACGTCGATCCCGCGCTCGGGCAGACCGGTCTCGGCGAGCAGCTGTCGCAGCGCCTCGTCGACCTCGTGGATCACCGCCGCTCCACCTCCCCGGGCGGGCCGATGCTGCCCTCCACCACCAGGAAGGGGCAGGTCACCGGGGAGAAGCCGGGGCCCTCGGCGATGATGGTGCGCGGGCCGGTCTCGTCCTTGGGGAGGATGAGCAGCTGGCCGGCGAAAGTCCCGTCGCCCTTCGGGCGGGTGGGCGCGGCCGCGGCGGTGATGCCGGGTTTCCAGGTGAACCGGACCGGCGCGCCGGGCGGGAAGTCCACGCCGCGCACCGAGGTCACGAAGCCGGGCTTGCCGATCGGCGGCACCGCGACGATGCGGGGCTGGAGGATGCGCAGCGGGGTGCTCGCCCGGTGCGGTCCCGGGGTGGCGTCGGTGCCGGTGGTGGTCAGTTCCGCGGTGATGGTGGTGTCCAGCGCCGCCACGGGCGAGAGCACCACCCGGACCACCGCGCTGCGGCCCGGGGCCAGGTCGCTCACCGTGCAGGTGCCGTTCCGGCAGCCGGGGGGCAGCGCCTCGGTGGGCACTCCGGCGGGCAGGCCGAGGGTCAGGCGCAGGCCGGTGGCGAGGGCCTGACCGGTGTTGCGCACCGTGTAGCTGACGGTCACGTGGCCGCCGACGTAGCCGGGGTTCGGCTGGGCGTCGACCGCGACCGCGGGGCCGGCCTGGGGCGGCGGGGCGGGCGCCGGGGGCGGCGGCGGTACGGGGGTGGAGGTGGGCGTGGGTGTCGGGCTGGGCGTGGCGGTCGGGCTGGGCGTGGGTGTCGGGCTCGGGCGCGGGGTCGGACTCGGCGAGGCGGTCGGCGACGGGGTGGGAGTAGGTGACGGGGTCGGCGGCTCCAGCACCGGCAGGAAGGTCCGGGCGAAGTCGTCGTCGGGGTTCGGGTCGACGACCGTCCCGGTGACGCTCCAGCCGAAGTCCGGGACGCCGGGCCGGGTGCCGGTCAGGGTGGCCTTGATCCGGACCACCTGGCGCGGGGTCAGGGTGCCGAGCTCGCAGCGCAGCGCGGCGGCGTCGCACGATCCGGTCGGGGTGGTCAGTTTGTCGAGCCGGGCGCCGGTCGGCACCGAGACGGTGAGGGCGGTGCCGGGCGAGGGCGCGGGGCCCTTGTTGGTGACGGTGACGGTCACCTCGGTGCTGCCGTCGACGGGGACGGCCGGGGTCCGCTCGGGCACGCTGACCGCCAGGTCGACGGACTGCTGGACGGCCGGCTCCTTCTGGCGCCCCGGCAGCCGCCAGTCCAGCTCGGTGAGCTGGGCGGTCGCGAAGTCGTAGACCTTGAGCCCCTCCGGTGCGCTCGGCGGCGCGGCGCGGCGGGAGGTCAGCACCAGCTGGGCGCTGTTCGCCGTCCAGGCGACGTCCCGGGGCTGGAAGGGCCCGGTGGTGGGGCGGTCGGGCAGCGGCCGGGTGCAGGCGCCCTGGCCGAGCCCGGTGGGCACGACCACCGTGCAGCCCTCGCCGGTCGGCGTGGTGACCACCACCCCGTCCTGCTGGTTGTTCCCGCCGTCACCGGCCTTGCGGTTGAAGGCGATGCGGCGGCCGTCGGGGGCGAAGGCGGGACTGTCGTCGATGACGTTGCAGCTGCCCGGGCAGGCCGTCCGGCTGAGGTCGGTCTGCCGGGTGAGGTCGTCGGCGGCGACGGTCCAGACGTGCAGGTTGCCGGCGTTCTCGTTGACCACGGCCGTCCGGGAGAAGGCGATCAGCTTGCCGTCGGGGGACCAGAACGGCTGGCCGTCGGAGGCGCCGCGCTGGCCGGGCGGCGGCTGGACGGTGCCGACGATCCGCCCCGTGGCCATCTCGGCGATCAGGACCCGCCCGGGCCGGGCCGGCTGCTCGCCGGTGCCCGGGACGCTGCGGCTGAAGACGATCAGCCTGCCGTCCGGGGAGATCGACGGGTCGGTGTCCCGGTCGTTCGGGCCGCGCCCGGCGAGGTTCATCGGCTGCGGGTTCGCCCCGTCGGCGTCGGCGAGCCAGATCCGCTGGATCCGTCCGGCGGGGCCGTCCTCGTAGCGGGTCACCACGATCTGCCGGCCGTCGGGCGTGTAGGTCTGGCGCTCGAACCACGGGTCGAAGCCGGGACGGGGGTGGAACAGCGGGTCAGCGGCCGGGTCGGTGCTGGTGTTGGTGTCGGCGGCCGGATCCTCGCGGAGCACGCTGATGCCGAGGTCGCGCGGGTCCCCGCCGTCGGGACGCATGTCCTCCACGTCCGCGACGTTGGCGCCGGCGGCGCTGGTCTGCTCGACGACGGGGCCGCCCTCGTTCTGGGTTCCCAGCCAGGCCGGTGCGGCGATCAGCCGGTTGGCGCGGTAGAGCAGTCGGGGCGCGTCGCAGTTGCAGGTGAGCGCGCGGTAGAGGTTCACCACCGGCGGCTGGGACGGGTCGGGCTGCGGGCTCGGGTTGTTGGGGTCGAGCAGGTCGGCGCTGAGGAAGAGCACACCGGTGCCGTCGGCCATCCAGGCGGCGGAGCCGGTCTTCCAGGTGGAGCCGGTGCCGGGGAAGAAGGCCTTGTCGCCGCCGGTGGGCGAGGTGAGCATCAGGGTCCGGCCCTGGGCGCCCTGGTCCCAGGTGTAGACGATCTCGTTGCGGTGGGCGTCGTCGTTCAGCGGGTTCCAGGTCGGGTCGACCGCGTCCCCGCCGGTCACGTTGGTGACCTTGACCGAGGCGCCGCCCTCGAACGGCCGCAGGTAGATCTGCCGGTGATCCGGTTCGCCGGCGCAGGAGTACGCGATCCACTTGCCGTCCGGCGAGACCGTCGGATGGGTCTCGTCGGCCGCGCCGTCGGTGATCCGGCGCAGCCCGCTGCCGTCCCGGCCGACCGCCCACAGGACCTTCTGGGGACTGCCGCCTCCGGCGCGGGGCTCCAGGGACTCGAAGACGACACCCTTGCCGTCCGGGGCCAGCGCGGGATGGGCGGTGTCCATGCCGGTGGTGAGCCGGCGCACCGCGCCGGACGCGTCGCGCAGGTACACCTGGGGCAGCGGGCCGTCCCGCAGGCTGGTGAAGACCAGTTCGTCGCCGCGGGCCGACGGGTCCTGGTCGAAGTGGACCGGGCCGGGCCCGAACAGCGGGGTGCTGGACTCCGCGCCGGTCACCTTGCCGAGGCCGCGGTGGTTGGTGCCGGCGAAGACGATCCGCCCGGCCGCCGGGTCGACCGCGGCCACCGGGGCGGCGGTGACCTTTCCGCCGGGGGCGGCGCCGGCCAGGGTCACCAGGGCCGCCGCGAGCGCGAGCAGCACCGCGACGGCGGCCCTGGCCGGCCGCCGGACGGAGCGGGGGGTGGCGGTGGCGCCGATCACGCTCGACCTCACAGGTTGCAGGGGCGGTCTGCCCGCAGTCTCCCCGCCGCGGGCACGCCGCGGGAGAGCCCGGGCACCCTCGGCGGGGGAAACAACCGGTGTCCCCGAAGGGCAGCCCGCCCGCACCTCGCGTGGGAAGTCGGCCCGGCCGACTTCCCGTGCGCCCCTCCGCCTCGGCTCAGTCGAACCGGATGTGCCGGACCCCTGTCCAGGCCCGGCGGACGCGCCCCCGGAGAACACCCTCGGTGTTCGGAGCGAGCGTCAGCCCCGAAGCGGCGGCGATGCGGTCGGCCACCTGGGCGACCGTCAGCCGGTCGGTCCACACCTGCTGGGCGAACTCCTCCTCGCGCAAACGCTCCAGGCACAGGTCCAGCTTCGACACGGCGAAGCTCTCCCGGCGCAGCGGGGCGTCCCTCCCGGCCACGAACCGCACCACGTGCCCGAACCCGCGCTCGCGCAGCCGTCGCAGCACCGTGGCGCGCTCGGCCAGCAAGGTGAAGTGGCGGACGTCATGGCCGCGTTCCCGCAGCCGACCGACGGTCTCCCGGAAGTACACCGGCTCCACGACCGTCATCGGCGCGATCACCACACCGTTCTGATCGGTGAGAACGCGGTCCAGCACGTCGACGACACCTTGCCGCCAGGCGGGAAGATCCTGGAAGTCCCCGCGCAGCGACGGCGGCATCATCCGGTGCAGGCCGAAACCCACGTGCTCGGGGTCGCAGACGACACTGCCGGGAAGGCGCCACCGGATCTCGTGCGCGGTCTGAGTCTTGCCGGCGCCGAACGGGCCGTTGATCCACAGGAGCATACGGAGACCCTAGCTCCGCCCTGCGACGCTCGACCCAGGAGCGCCACCCCATGGTCAGTAGCTGTAGTGGGGCCAATGCGGATCGTCCCAGCGGGCGGGGCCGGTGAGGCCGATCAGCCTCAGACGGTGGAGCAGGTCCTCCGGTGCGTTGTGCGCCCTCAGCCGGGCGGGGGCGTGGCGGGCGAGCCAGGCGGTGAGCACGGCCACCATGGCGTCCTTGTCGTGCCGGGTCCTCCAGGGGAGCCGGTCGACGAGCAGGTCGTAGTCCCACGCGTCGACGGCCTCCGCGAGGTTCCGGTCGGCCGCCGGATGCTCCAGCGCCTCCCAGACGTCGAGCCAGGGGCTCAGTTCGCCGGACGCCTCGACGCACAGGACGAGGGTCCCGCGCACGTCCGCGAGGGGGTCGGGGGTGACGAGGCCGTGCGCCCAGAACGCGTGCAGGAACTCCCGCACCGCCGCGGCCTGCTCCCGGGGCCACTCCTGCCAGCGTCCGCGGGCGAGCGAGAGACCGATCTCGTCCTGGTACCGGGACGACTCGGACCGGCTGTCGACGACGGCACATGCGAGCTGAGGCAGCACACGGCGGAGCACCGAGCCGTGGTCGCTCCAGTCGGGGGCCTGCCAGCTCCGCCGGAGGAGGTCGGGATCGAGCCGCACGCCCGGCACCTTGAGGAGGGCGAGCTCTTCGGCGCTGCCCCAGTGGCACTCGCAGTTGTGCTCCTCCGGGCGCGCGGTCGCCCCCCGGAGGGCGAGAGCGAGGCCCTCCAGGGCCGCGCCGAGGCGCAGCTCCGCACGTCGGACGTACACGTCGGTCATCGGCGTTCACCTTCAGGACTCCGCCGACCTGCCGCTGGCGAAGATCACTACGCTACCGGTCCGCCGTTCGGCCTGACCAGCCCAGGAACGCCTCCTGCCACCTCCGCTTCCGATCCGGGCCGGTTGCCCACCGCGCCCCGGTGGTACCGGGAGGCCTTCCCCGGCCGGCGGTGGTCGATGAACGGCGGGCGGTCCACCCGCTCGACGCAGCGCAGCAGGAAATCGGTGAACGTGGCGGCGGTCTCGAACAGGCGAAGCGCTCGCGTCGCTCACCTGCCGCGGTCCGGGCCGTAGATCGGCGTGGGGCGGTCATCGGGTGAGATCGGCAGCGGTTCGAGCCGTGCCGGGCCGGGGTGGAAGGCGGAGCTGTTCGGGCCGACCATGTCCTCGCCGACCGGACAGCGGTAGAGCCACTCGGAGAAGCTCATTCGGTGCTCGTACCAGGCTCCGCCCAGACCTGGGAGGTCTCGCGGATCTTCCTCCCGGGGTTCCGGTGCTCGGTGGCCGGATGCGAGGGATACAGGTGCCCGTTGAGCTGCATCGGGACGTAGGCGTCGACGGCTGCCTTGTAGTCCTCGGGGAACTCGGTGCCGGTCTCGGCTTCCGGCTCGGCCCACGCATCGGCCCACGCATCGGCCCTGGCGAAGCGTCGTTCGCCGGGGCCGAGCATGGAGAAGACCTCGGCAGGACAGCCGCGCACGGGTTCTCCTCGTCAGGTTCGGCGTCGGGCGCCGCGTCATCGCCGCCACAAACCCCGTGGCCTGCCGGGAGGATGGCCGGGGGCGGTGACATCGGCTCGGCCGAGTCGTCTCGGATCGGCGCGGCGATACGACCACCGACCACCCGGCCCGGCCACCCGCCGGCTGAAGGCCCAGGTGCATCTGACGGCTTTGACAAAGGCATGGAGAAGTCTGTTGCGCAGGACGTCGGCGGGGTGGGGCTTCAGGCCACGGGTTGACGGTCCTCTTTGCGGTCCCGGTCGGGGGCGGGGGCGGGGGTCGCTGTGGAGGTGTTGTCCGGGCGGTGGGGCATCCGCAGGACGGCGACCGCGCCGAGGCCCACGACGGCGATGGCGAGGAGCAGGAGGAGGGGAAGGACGAGGTCGATCAGGAGTCGCACGGGGCCTCGGCCTTGTCGTAGTGGCGGAGGATCGCGAGGAGGTTGAGGACGGTGCTGGCCGGAGCGGCGCCGAAGCGGACCAGGACGCGGCCGTCGATCACCCGGTCCGTGGCCAGGGCGGGCCAGATCAGACCGAACTTGCGGCCGCGCTCGCGGAGTTCGTCGAGCAGCGAGGTGACCTCGGGCTCGGTGCAGGTGTGCATGATCGCGTCGGCCGGCCCGGTCGGGCGGCGGTGGTCGGCGGTCACGCGGCGGCGTCCAGCTCGAACCAGCAGGACTTCCCGGACTTCCGGGGCTCCGTACCGAAGCGGTCGGTGAGGGAGCGGACGAGGCGCAGGCCCCGGCCGGAGACCGCGAGCAGGTCGGAGCCGTCGTGCTGGATCGGGACGATGGGGCTCCCGTCGCTGACGGAGACCCGCAGCACGTGGTCGAGCACCGCGATGACGACGAGCTGCGCCGCACTACCGCCGTGGCGCCAGGCATTGACGAACAGTTCGAGGAGCGCGAGTTCGGCATCAGCGACCAGGTCGGGCTTCCACCCGGCGCGCGCCGTGGCCGCGCGCAACTCCTCGCGCGCGGCCGACCAGTCAGGGGGAGTCCAAGGGGAGACACGAAGGAACCTCCGTGGGGGGTGAAGTGGATCATTCGTCGCCAGACCGGGGGACGGCGAGATCGCAGATCGATGCCCACTCAGTGCACTCGACCCGCTACGCTCGGCATGCAGCCAATGCGGGATGAGGCGCAACTCACTCGCAGCATGTCGCATATTTGCAAATCGAACCTGAATTCGGCCTCACTGGCTGCCAGTTGTCGGTAGCGCCGCCGACTGCTGCACGGGCAGACTGGTCAACTGAAAGTTCTGGAGGGGACAACACATGGTGGTGTCAACCGTTCGTCGGCGTCGGCTCGGAGGCGTGCTGCGAAAGCTCCGCGAGGAGCGGAAGCTCACCGCTGAGGTGGTGGCAGAGGCGACGGGGATGAGCCAGGCCAAACTCACCCGCATCGAGACCGCTCATACGGCAGCCAAGGTCGAGGACGTCAACAAGCTCCTCGACTTCTACGGATGCGAGGACGAGGAGTACCGCGCCGGGCTGATCGCCATCACGAAGGACGGCAGCAAGCGCGGCTGGTGGTTGAGCTATCGCGACGTCATCAACTCCACCACATCAGACCTGATCCTCCTGGAGTCTGATGCCGTCACCTACAAGACGTACGAACCGTCCTTGATCCCCGGCCTGTTCCAGACGCCCGATTACGCGCGCATCGTCATCGATCGGTTGCGAATCCGATCCGGCGGATCCGTCGAGGACCTGGTCCAGGTACGAATGGCACGGCAATCCATCCTGACGCGACCAAATCCCGTGCAGGTATGGGCTGTCATCCATGAGGCTGCCCTGCGCTCCAACGCCAACCGCCCCGAGATAATGGTCCCGCAGTTGGACAGGCTCCTGACACTCAGCAGCCTTCCCAACATCAACATTCAGGTCATGCCGGTCGGCGCCGCGATCCACCCGGGGATGAATGGGGCGTTCGCGCTCATGGGCTTCCCGCAGCGGAAAGACCTCGATGTCGTCCTGGCCGAAGGGATGCTGAGCAGCCTGTGGGTCGAGGACCCGACCGATGTCGAGCTGTATCGGGCGAAGTTCCAGGAGATCACAGCAGAAGCCATGCCCGTCGATGCTTCGCTCGCCTTCATCACCGCAGAGAGAGACAGGATCAAGTGACCCAGCCGACCTTCAAGAAGTCCAGCTACAGCGCCGGCGACGACAACTGCGTCGAGGTTGCCCTCCCGGACGGCCCGATCTCCTACATCCGTGACTCGAAGGACCCTTCCGGCCCTGCCCTGGCCTTCGACCGCGCGGCGCACTCCTCCTTCGTCGCCGCCGTCGCCACCGGGGAATTCGACTTCGGGCTCCTCTAAGCGCTCACACAGCGGTGCCT
>NZ_JBSHAP010000183.1:0-14102 GCF_053611565.1 Kitasatospora sp. NPDC054795 | reverse complement strand
GCCGTTGCCGCTTGGCCTTGCCGAAGCGGCAACGGATGGTGAGGCGACGCGAGTGCTGCTTGGTGGTGGTTCCGGCGGGCCTGGCCAAGCTTGGCCAGGCCCGCCCAACTTCATTGATCGGTCACTGGACCTGTTGCCGCTGGTCCGGCTTGTCCCGCCCGGACCTTGTCGTCTTTGCGGATATTCCAGGTGAGGGCGTCCTGGTGTTGGGGGCGTGGGGGTTCTGGACTCCCCACGCAGGAAGTCGGCCAGGCCGACTTCCTGCACACCCGTTGCCACTTCGGCGTTGGCGAAGCGTAAGCAGACTCTGGGGCGCCGGGAACGGACTCCGCTGTGGTTTCGGCGGCCCCGGCCAAACTTGGCCGGGGCCGCCGTTGCTTTCGTGGCCTGGGCGAGCGCCCGGAGCCTCAGCGGGCGGCGGCGCGTTGGAGGGCGCTGGCGAGGAGGGCGAGGTCGGTGGGGCCGTTGCCGAGCTCGCGGACCGGGCGGCGGGCCGGCGGGGCGCCGAGCTGGAGCGGGTCTATGGCGACGACGGTGGGCCGCAGGGTGGCGGTGCGCGGGATGCGGCCGCTGATCCGGGCGGTCTGGAAGGCGGTGACGCCGCCGTCCGGGAGGCGGAGGTAGCCGCGGCCGGGGGTGTCCTCGGGCAGGGCCGCCGCGTCGCCGAGGTGGATCAGCAGGTCGGAGTCGGCCGGGTCGTCGGTGCGCAGGGCGATCCGGAGCAGCGCGGCCTCGTCGACCTCGGTGCCGGCGCTCTCCTCCGGGCGGCCGGTGGCGACGGCGAGGTGCACGCCGAGCGGTCCGCCGCGGCGGGCGACGGCGGCCAGCGCGCGGGTGAGCGGGCGGCCGGCGGCGGAGGTGGGGGAGAGCAGCGCGTCGTAGTCGTCGACGACGACGACCAGCCGGGCGGGCGCCGCGGCGGGTCCGGTCGGGCGGGGGCCCTCCGCGCTGCGCGGCGGGATGATCCGGGGTGTGGTGGCGGCGCCGCCGCCGACGGCGGCGGGCACCGGGACCCTGGGGTGCTCCGCGTGCGCCTCCCGCCCGTCCAGGCCCTGCTCGTCGAGGATCCGTGCGGCGTGCCAGGAGGCGAAGTCCAGCCCGTCGAACAGCCGCTCCCGCAGGGCGAGTTCGTCCTCCAGCGCCTCGGCGGCGAGCAGTGCGGCGCGCGGGTCGGCGGCGGCGTTCACCCGGCCGGTGACGTGCGGCAGGTCGGTGCAGCCGTCGAGGCCGTCCTGGCCCTCCGGGGTGGCCCGGCCCTCGATGATCGTGACGGTCAGCCGCTCGGGCCGTTCGGAGACGGCGAGCGAGGCGACCAGGGTGCGCAGCAGTTCGGTCTTGCCGGAGCCGCGGGCGCCGCCGATCAGCAGGTGCGGGCCGCCCGGGTCGGGGGAGGGGAGAGTGAGTTCGGGGTCGGCCAGGTCGAGGGTGCAGAGTTCGTCGCGGGTGGTGCCGAGCAGGGCGGTGGCGGCGCCGATGCCGCCGGCGTGCGCCTCCCAGCGGGCGGACAGCTTGGCCGGGGTGACGGTGTCGAGCTGGAGCAGGTCGAGCAGCCGCAGTGCGTCGGGCAGCGGGCCGCGGGCGGCCGGGACGGCCTCGCGCAGGGGGGCGAGGACGCGGGCCAGCCGTTCGGCCCAGGCGTCCGAGACGGCGTCCAGCGAGACCTCGTGGAGGGCTTCCCGGCCGCGGGCGACCGGGCGGTTCAGCGAGAGCTGGGTGCCGACCTCGCCGGTGATCAGGGCGGTGGCGCCGAGGCCCCGGGGGAGCAGTTCGGGCTGCTCGGCGAGGCAGATCGGGAAGATGCCGACCGCCGGGCCCTGGCGCAGCAGCAGGTCGAGTGCCTGGCGGGCGGCTTCGGTGGCCGGCCGGCCGTCCACCACGACCACGGTCGCGGGGTGGCCGCCGAGGCCGCTGGGGCCGCTGAGCCGGGCGGTGAGCTCGGTCAGCCGGGCGGTGGCCTGTTCGTCGTCGAGGCCGATCAGCAGTCGGCAGTCCTGGCCGTCGACCGGGCGCAGGTGAGGCAGCCACAGGGCCCAGGCCCAGGTGTCGGCGCGCTCCTCGGCGGTGCGGGCCTGGTCGGCGTCGACCACGACCAGGCTCAGCCCGGTCGGCGGGTGCAGCGCGGCGAGCTGGGCGACGACGGCGCGGGTGAGCGCGTCCAGGCGCTCGCGCGGGCCGCTGAGGCCGAGGCTGCCGGCGGTCTGGAGGTCGAGGGTGACCGGGACGGCGGGCAGTGTGGTGCCGGGTGTGGTGCCGGGGCCGCCGGGGCGGTCGGCGGTGCCCAGGCGCAGGGTGAGCGCGTCGGGGTGGCCGGGGCCGCGTTCCCAGAGGCGGGGGCCGGGGCCGACGGCGTTGAGCAGCAGGGTGGCGAGGTCGGGCCAACGTTCGCGCTGGGCGGCGGTCTGGCGCAGCCGCACCGCGGCGTGGTGGCGCTCGGCGCTCTCCTGGCCGGGCGGTTCGGCGGTGCGGCCGGGCAGCAGGGAGAACAGGCCGCGGCCGCGGCCGGGGGCCGGTTCGGGGGCGGTGGGCGGCTCGACCACGGGCGGCGCGGGCCGGGCCGGGCCGGGGGCGGCGAGCTGGAGGTGGCCGTTGCCGTCCGGCAGGGCGGCGCGGGCGGTGCCGGCGGCCTCGGCAGGGTCGGGGGAGGTCACCTGGAGGGTGGACTCGCCGATCCGCAGCACGGCGCCGGGTTCCAGCGGGACGGCGGCCTCCGGCGGGCCGGGCGGGACGAGCCGGCCGTCCAGCGTGGTGCCGTTGGTGGAGCCGAGGTCGCGCGCGGTGACCCGGCCGTCCTCGGCGAGGTGCAGGGAGAGGTGGAGCCGGGAGACGTCCGGGTCGTCGAGCGGGACGTCGGCCTCGGCGGAGCGGCCGACCCGGATCTCCCGGCCGTGCAGCCGGTGCACGCCGCCGGCGTCGGGGCCGCCGACCACGCGCAGTTCGGCGGCGGCGGGGGCGTCGTCGGGGTCGTCGGCGGTCGGGTCGGGCTCGTTCAGGCTGAGGACGGCGCCGTCGAGCAGCGGGGGGTGGCCGAGCAGGGTGTGCTCGTCGACCCGGTGCGCCCCGGCGTACAGGTGCACGTGGGTGGCGGCCCGTGGCCCGCGCACGCCCACGGCGCCGGCGAGCGCACCCGCGATGGCGCCGAGTGCGGTGCCGACGGGCGCGGTGACCAGCACGTCCACGTAGGGGATGGCGGAGCCGGCGGCGGCCGGGCCGCTGCGCGGTCGGAGGACGGTCAGCCGGATCTGCATCTCGCCCGCGGGTCCCTTCTGCTGATGTGAACCTGGTACCGCTGCCCGGTGCCGTGGGCACCGTTGGGCCACACGAGTGGCGAGTGTCCATCCTGCCATCCGTCGAGGACGGTCCGCGCACGGTACCGGATTTGACGATCTTGCGATCGACACCGTGACGGGGCGACGGGGAGTCAGGGCCGATCGCCTCCTCGCGGGGTGCCCGGGACCTTCCCTAGGGGATGTCCCCCAACCCTTCCCCAGACCGTACGGATGGCCTACCGGTCACCCCGAAAACCCGAACCGGCACCGTTAGAGTGGCCGCAGACACGGGCCCGGCAGGCTCACCGCACCGGCGGAGGAGCGCCCCGCGCGGGCGGCACGGCGAGGAGTGCGACAGGTGCGGCCAGTCGGCAGCAAATATCTGCTGGAGGAGGCCCTCGGACGGGGTGCGACCGGGACCGTCTGGCGCGGCGTGGTGCGCGAGGACGCACAGGTGCCGGGCTGCGCGCCCGGGCAGCGGGTGGCGATCAAGGTGCTGCGCGAGGAGCTGGCCGCCGACCCCGACGTGGTGATGCGCTTCCTGCGCGAGCGCTCGCTGCTGCTGCGGCTGACCCACCCCAACATCGTCCGGGTCCGGGACCTGGTCGTCGAGGGCGAACTGCTGGCCCTGGTGATGGACCTGGTGGAGGGCCCCGACCTGGCCCGCTACCTTCGCGCCAACGGCCCGTTCAGCCCGATCGCCGGCGCCCTGCTGATGGCCCAGGTCGCGGACGCGCTGGCGGCCAGCCACGCGGACGGGATCGTCCACCGTGACCTCAAGCCGGCCAACGTGCTGCTCGCCTCCACCGTGGTGGACGGCGCCGAGCGGATGCACCCGCTGCTGACCGACTTCGGCATCGCCCGGCTCGCCGACTCCCCGGGCGTCACCCGCACCCACGAGTTCGTCGGCACCCCCGCCTACGTCGCGCCGGAGTCCGCCGAGGGCCGTCCGCAGACCTCCGCGGTGGACGTGTACGGCGCCGGGATCATGCTGTACGAGCTGGTCACCGGCCGGCAGCCGTTCCAGGGGGACAGCGCGCTCGCCGTGCTCCAGGCCCACCTGGCCCACGAGCCGCAGCGGCCCAGCACCATGCCCGAGCCGCTCTGGACGGTGATCGAGCGCTGCCTGCGCAAGGACCCGGCCCAGCGGCCCGGCGCCACCTCGCTGGCCCACGCGCTGCGGGTGGTCGCGGCCGGCGTCGGGGTGCACGCGTCCCCGCCGGCGGTGGACGAGGCTCTGGCGGTCGGTGCCCTGCTGCTGCCGGACCCGCAGCCGACCGCGGTCCCCACCACGATGTCGCCGATGTCACCGATGTCACCGATGTCACCGATGGCGACGATGCCGGGCGCCGTGGCCCCGGGCACCGAGGACCGCACCCAGGTGCTGCCGCCGACCCCGGGCGGGTCGTTCGACCCGGCCGCGGCGACCCGGGTGATGGGCACCCAGCCGCCGCCGGCGCCCCCGCAGGGCGCCGCGGACCGGACCCGGGTGATGCCGCCCGTCGCGGTGCCGCCGCCCCCGCCCGTCGCGCCGCCGCAGGAGGAGACGCCGCACCCGTGGCAGACCCAGCTGCGTGCGGCGCGGGACCGCAACCAGCAGACCCAGGTCGGCTACTTCGGTCCGGAGGACTACGAGGACCACTCGGAGCCGCAGGTCGCCCCGCCGCCCTACCAGGCCGGCCAGGGGGGCCACGCCGGCCAGGGGCACCGGCCGGGCCAGGGCGCCCCGGGCGGCCCCGCCGGGCCGCAGCAGCCCGGCGGCTACCGCCAGTCCCCGCCCCCGCCCGGCTACGCCCAGCGTCCGCCGGTGGCCCCGCCGCCCTACCAGGCGGGCCGGGGCGGCCAGGGCGGCCAGGGCGGTCAGGGGGGCCAGCGGAGTCAGGGCGGCCAGGGCGGCCAGGGAGGCCGTCCGCAGCCGCCCGGTGGCTACCGGCAGGCCCCGTCCGGGCACGGGCAGTCGCAGGGCGGCTACCCGCCCGCGCCCGCCCCGGTGCCGCGCCGGGCCGAGCCGCCCGCGCCGCAGTACCGGGAGGCCCCGCCGCAGCGCCGCGAGGAGCCGCCGGCACCGGCCCGCCGCGAGCCCGCGCCGGCCCGCGAGCCGCGTCCGCGCAGCCGCAACCGGATGTACATCCCGGGGCTCGGCTGCCTCAAGGGCTGTCTGATGGTGCTGCTGGTGCTCGCCGTGGCGGGGCTGGCGCTGTGGAACTTCACGCCGCTGCCGCAGTACTGGGACAACGTCGTGGGCTGGTTCGACTCGGCGCGCGACTGGGTGAACGGCCTCGTGGGCAGCTCGAAGAACTGACACCGGACGAGTGGGGGCAGCGGGGATGGGGATGCGGGGAAGCCGGGCGGGCGCGGTGCTGATGGGCGTCGTGGTGGCGATGGCGGGGTTGCTGCTGCCGGCCGGTCCGGCCGCGGCGGCTGAGACGTCGCACTGCGGCCAGTACGAGACCGTGCCGGTCGCGGGCGGCCGGTACGTAGTGGACAACAACAACTACGGCGGAGCCCGCGAGTGCCTCGGCACCGACGGCCGGGCCGGGTTCACCGTCCTGTCCTCCGAGGCGGCCACGAGCCCGCCGGCCGGGCCGGTCGCCTACCCGGAGATCTTCGACGGCTGCCACTGGGGCACCTGCACCCCGGGCAGCGCGCTGCCGGTCCGGGTCTCCGAGCTGGGGCGGGCGACCAGCAGTTGGTCCACCACGCTGCCCGCCCGGGGCGACTTCAACGTGGCGTACGACCTCTGGTTCAACACGGCCCCGGCCACTCCGGCCGCAAACGGCCAGCCGGACGGTGCCGAGCTGATGATCTGGCTGGACCGCCGTCCGGCCTCGGCCAGCCCTTCCGGGAGCACCGCCGTCGTCGGTGGCACCGGCTACACCAGCTGGCAGCTCACCATCGCCGCCAACGGCCGGCAGTGGCCGATGGTCGCCTACCAGGCGCAGGTGCCGGTCACCTCGGTCACCGACCTCGACCTGCGCGCCTTCGTCCGGGACGCGGTGGCCCGCGGGGTGGTCAAGCCGGAGTGGTACCTGATCTCGGTGGAGGCCGGCTTCGAGGTCTGGCGCGACGGCGCGGGCCTGCGGACGGAGTCGTTCTCCACCGACGTGCGGCCCGGCCGCCCGGTGGGCCCGATCGGTGCCCCCGGCGGCCGCTGCCTGGCAGATCTGCCCGGCGGCACCCCGGACGGCCCGGAACCGGTGGCGCTGCTGGACTGCGACGGCTCGCCCGCCCAGCAGTGGAGCGTGGAGACCGACGGTACGGTCCGGCTGGGCGGCAAATGCCTGGGCACCGACGGCAACCGGGCCTCGCTCAACCCCTGCAACGGCTCGCCGTACCACGTCTGGCTGGTGGGGATGGCCGGCGCACTGTGGAACCAGGGTGCCCAGGGCTGCCTGCGCGACCCGGCGAACGGCACCGCGCCGGGCGGCGGCGCCGACCTGGCCGGCTGCGACGGCTCCCCGGCGCAGAGCTGGACGCTCCCGACCTCGGTGAGCTGATCAGGGCCCCGGCCCGCCCGGAGCGGCAATGTTGACGCTATGTCGACAATTGGCGAGATTTCTCGGCCGGGACTCCCGCTCCGGGCCCCTCGGGCGGCCCGCGCAGGGCCTCCGGGCGCGTAGGTTGGTCGCTGTTGTCCCGCCCCACCGAGCGCGCCGGACCCCCGGAGCGCTCCCGCGCCGCCCACGGAGCAGCATTGGCACGCAAGATCGGCAGCCGGTACACCGTCCACCAGGTGATCGGCCGGGGTTCGGCCGGCACGGTCTGGCTCGGTGAGGGGCCCGACGGCCCGGTGGCGGTCAAGCTGCTGCGCGAGGACCTCGCCGCCGACCAGGTGCTGGTCGGCCGCTTCGTCCAGGAGCGCACCGCGCTGACCAGCCTCGACCACCCCCGGGTGGTCGGCGTGCGCGACATGGTGGTGGACGGCAGCGACCTCGCCCTGGTGATGGAGCTGGTCCAGGGCACCGACCTGCGCTCCCGGCTGGAGCGGGACGGCGCGCTGCCGCCGCAGACCGCCGCCTCGATCATCGCCGACGTCGCCGACGGCCTGGCCGCCGCGCACGCGGCCGGCATCGTCCACCGCGACGTCAAGCCCGAGAACGTCCTGCTCGACCTCGCCGCCGTCCCCGGCCCGGGCGGCGCCCCGCGCGCCAAGCTCACCGACTTCGGCGTGGCCCGCCTGGTCGACGCCCCGCGCCGGACCCGGGCCACCCGGATCATCGGCACCCCCGACTACCTCGCCCCCGAGATCATCGAGGGCCTGGAGCCGCGCGCCGCCGTCGACATCTACGCCCTCGCCACCGTGCTGTACGAGCTGCTGGCCGGCTTCACCCCCTTCGGCGGCGGCCACACCGGTGCGGTGCTGCGCCGGCACGTCACCGAGCAGGTGCCGCCGATCCCCGGCCTGCCGGACGGGCTGTGGCGGATCATCTCCGAGTGCCTGGCCAAGGCCCCCGCCTCCCGGCTGCGCGCCGCCGAGCTGGCCTCCCGGCTGCGCGAGCAGCTGCCCTCGCTGGCCGGTCTGCCGGTGCTCGCCGTGCCCGGCCAGGGCCGGGCCCCGGTCGAGGAGCAGCTGACCCCCGGCGAGGCCGTCTACGCCGAGATCGACGCCGGCCCCGGCATCCACAAGCGCCGCCGCGGTCCGGCCGTCCCGCTGGTGCCGGGCGCCGCCCCGGACTCCACCCGGGACACCCACACCAGCCTGCGCCGCCCGTCCGCCGACGAGCTGGCCGCGTACGCGCTGGAGTCCCGCGCCCAGCGCGCCGCCCCGGGCCACCGCCGGGACCGCCAGGCCCTGCTGCGCCGCCGCCGGCTGCTGGCCGTCCTGATCGCCACCGTCCTGCTGCTGGCGGGCGCCGCCGCGGCCTGGACGGCGTTCGCGGCCACCGTCCCGGATGGCGGCCACCCGGCCCGTCCGGCGGTGTCGGGCACCGGCCCGCGGGCCCCGTAGCCGGAGCCGCCGGCGCGGCCGTGACGGCGGCCGTGACCCCCGGGGAGCCGGGGGTGTCGTCATGACCACTCCCGGAACCATTACCCTGGGGGCGTGGCAGCCGTCGATCCTTCCGAAGAGCTCAAGAACCTCGATACGACCATGGGGTCGATCGAGGCCGTCCTCGACCTGGACAAGATCCGGGCCGACATCGCGGTCCTGGAGGAGGAGGCAGCCGCCCCCACCCTGTGGGACGACGTCGCGAACGCGCAGAAGGTGACCAGCCGGCTCTCCTTCCTCCAGGGCGAACTGCGCCGGGTCGAGGGCCTGCGCAGCCGCATCGACGATCTGGGCGTGCTGTTCGAGCTCGCCGAGGCCGAGAACGACGCGGACACCCGCGCCGAGGCCGAGACCGAGCTCGTCGCCCTCCAGAAGGCCGTCGAGGAGCTGGAGGTCCGCACCCTCCTGTCCGGCGAGTACGACGCCCGCGAGGCGCTGATCAACATCCGTGCCGAGGCCGGTGGCGTGGACGCCGCCGACTTCGCCGAGCAGCTCATGCGCATGTACCTGCGCTGGGCCGAGCGGCACGGGTACCCCACCGAGGTGTACGACACCTCGTACGCCGAAGAGGCCGGCATCAAGTCCGCGACCTTCACCGTGAAGGCGCCGTACGCCTACGGCACCCTCTCGGTCGAGCAGGGCACCCACCGCCTGGTGCGGATCTCGCCGTTCGACAACCAGGGCCGCCGGCAGACCTCCTTCGCCGGCGTCGAGGTCCTCCCGGTCGTCGAGCAGTCCGACCACGTCGACATCGACGAGGGCGAGCTGCGGGTGGACGTCTACCGCGCCTCCGGTCCCGGCGGCCAGGGCGTCAACACCACCGACTCGGCGGTGCGCATCACGCACCTCCCGACCGGCATCGTGGTCTCCTGCCAGAACGAGCGCTCGCAGATCCAGAACAAGGCGTCCGCGATGAACGTCCTCCAGGCCAAGCTGCTGGAGCGGCGCCGCCAGGAGGAGAAGGCGGCGATGGACGCGCTCAAGGACAGCGGCAGCTCCTGGGGCAACCAGATGCGCTCCTACGTGCTGCACCCGTACCAGATGGTGAAGGACGTCCGGACCGCGTACGAGGCCGGCAACCCGCAGGCCGTGCTGGACGGCGACATCGACGGCTTCATCGAGGCCGGGATCCGCTGGCGCAAGCAGCGCGAGACCAGCGCCGAGTAATGGCCGACATCGACGAAGGGCCCCGACCGCAGCGGTCGGGGCCCTTCGTCGTACGCGTCGTGGGTCGTCAGGCCAGTGCCTGCCGGGCGATCAGCGCCACCGCGAGCAGTCCGGCCAGCAGGGCCAGCAGCATCGCGGGGGAGAGCGCGGCGAACGGGCTCTGCTGCTCCTGAAGCCGGGCCCGGTTGGCCCGGCACACCGGGCAACGCCCGTCGCTGACGCGGCCGTTGCAGTTGGCGCACACCAGATGGTCGCAGGTCATGCGATCTCCTCCTCGCTGCTACAGCCAACGCACCGGACGGGGCTTTGGTTCCATGCACTGCCCTGTACGGGGGAGCGGCCGTGACACGGTCGCTCCCCTCCACTCTGCCAGGTTCCGGCAGTTCCGGCTTCCGGGCTGTGAGATGCCTCGCAATATTCGGGGCATAAGCGGACATTCTCCCGCAGAGTCCGGGCGTTGTCACGGGCGGCCCCTGCGGACCGGTCGCCGATTCGCGTATGGTCCCAGACCGGGAGCAGCCCACCGCGCTCCTTTCGCCCGCCCATGGACCGGGCCTCCGGGGCGGACCGACCGAGGACTGGCGCCGCCTAGGATGGCCTCCGTGATGCAGCCGTGATCAGATTCGACAACGTCTCCAAGACCTATCCCAAGCAGAATCGTCCCGCCCTGGACAACGTCTCGCTGGAGATCGAGAAGGGTGAGTTCGTCTTCCTGGTCGGCTCGTCCGGCTCGGGAAAGTCCACCTTCCTGCGCCTGTGCCTGCGCGAGGAGCGTCCCAGCACGGGTGCGGTGCACGTACTGGGCAAGGACCTCGGCAAGCTGTCCAACTGGAAGGTGCCGCACATGCGCCGCCAGCTGGGCACCGTCTTCCAGGACTTCCGCCTGCTGCCGAACAAGACGGTCGCGCAGAACGTCGCCTTCGCCCTGGAGGTGATCGGCAAGCCCAAGAGCGCCATCAACAAGGTGGTGCCCGAGGTGCTGGAGCTGGTCGGCCTCGGCGGCAAGGAGGACCGCATGCCGGGCGAGCTGTCCGGTGGTGAGCAGCAGCGCGTGGCCATCGCCCGCGCCTTCGTGAACCGTCCGATGCTGCTCATCGCGGACGAGCCCACCGGCAACCTCGACCCGCAGAACTCGGTCGGCATCATGAAGCTGCTCGACCGCATCAACCGCACCGGCACCACGGTGCTGATGGCCACCCACGACCAGGCCATCGTCGACCAGATGCGCAAGCGCGTCATCGAACTCGACAAGGGGCTGCTCGTCCGCGACCAGGCCCGCGGCGTCTACGGATACCAGCACTGACCGACCAGCGCTGACCCGTGGGGCCGCCGGCCCGACCCGCCAGACCAGAGCAGTACCGACCCTGGAGTGTTTCCCGCATGCGTGCCCAGTTCGTCCTGTCGGAGATCGGTGTGGGTCTCCGACGCAACCTGACCATGACCATCGCGGTCGTGGTCAGCGTCGCGCTCTCCCTCGCCCTCGCCGGTTCCTCGCTCCTGGTCCGCGACCAGGTGAACTCCATGAAGGGGTACTGGTACGACAAGGTCGAGGTGAGCATCTACTTCTGTACGAAGGCGGACGCCCGCAACTCGCCCCAGTGCGACAAGGGCGCGGCCACCGACCAGCAGGTCCAGGACATCAAGGACCAGCTGGACAAGATGACCTCGGTGGTCCAGTCGTCCACCTACGAGAGCTCGCCCGACGCGTACAAGCACTGGAAGGAGATGAACCCGGACAACCCGCTCATCTCCGTCCTGGGTCCGGACGCCATGCCGCAGTCCTGGCGGGTCAAGCTCAACGACCCGACCAAGTACGACGTGATCCAGAGCGCCTTCGCCGGCAAGCCCGGCGTCAAGTCGGTCGAGGACCAGCGGAAGATCCTGGAGAACCTGTTCGGCCTGCTCAACGGCCTCCAGACGGCGGCCTTCGTGATCATGGTGCTGATGCTGTTCGTCGCCCTGCTGCTGATCGTCAACACCGTCCGGGTGTCGGCGTACAGCCGGCGGCGCGAAACCGGGATCATGCGCCTGGTCGGTGCCTCGAACTTCTACGTCCAGATGCCCTTCATCGCCGAGGCGGCCTTCTCGGCGCTGCTGGGCGCGGCGATGGCCTCCGGACTGCTGGTCGGCGGGCACTTCTTCGTCCAGAACTGGCTGGCCGACCGGGTGCAGTTCATCCACTTCATCGGGCTCGGCTCGGTGCTCGCGGTGATACCGCTGCTGATCGTGGTGGGTATGGGCATGGCCGGCGTCGCGGCCTTCTTCACCCTGCGCAAGTACCTCAAGGTCTGATTTCCCGCAGGCCCGACGGCCCCGTACGGCACTGCGCCGTACGGGGCCGTCGGCGTTCCGCGGTCCACCGTTGCGGTTCGTCCCGCGCGCGGCGCTGTCTACACTCCGGTGCCATGCTGCAAACTCCGCGCAGGGCCCGCCAGGTGACCGTGCTCAGCCTGGTGTTCGGCGCCGTGCTGCTGGCCGGCGCGGCCACCGGCGCCTGGGGCGACCCGGGCGACCCGCCGCACCGGTCCTCCGCCGACACCGCCCGGGCCACCGGCGGACTCCCGGCGGACCCGGCCGGCGCCACCCTGTCGGAGCAGCAGGCCGAGCACCTGCTGGCGGCCGGCGGCGACCGCTGGGGCGCGTACTACAGCGCCCAGGAGTACGCGGAGTTCAGCCAGGGCCTGGACGGCCGCTACCCGGGCGTCGGCCTCTCGGTCGGCCGCGGCCAGGACGGCGTCACCGAGGTCTCCCAGGTCACCCCCGGCGGCCCGGCCGCCGCGGCCGGGATCGCCCCCGGCGACCGGCTCGTGCGGATCGGTCAGGACCAGGCCGACCACCTGCCGGTCACCGAGGTGGTCGCGCGGCTGCGCGGCCGGGGCGAGGAGCGCCGGGCCGGCTCCGAGGTCACCCTGGCGGTCCGGCGCGGCGGGGCGGAGGAGCGCGAACTGCGGCTGCGGCGCGTGCTTCTGGACAGTCGGCAGGTCACCGCGGAGCAGCTGGGCAAGGGCGTGCTGCGGGTGACCGTGCGCGCCTTCACCAGCGGCGTGGCCGACCAGGTGCGCGCCGCGCTGCGCGCCCCGCACACCGGTGTGGTGCTCGATCTGCGCGGCAACTCCGGCGGGTTGGTCGACGAGGCGGCCGGCACCGCCGGGATCTTCCTGGACGGCGGAACGGTCGGCTCGTACCAGGAGCGCGGCGAGACCAGGGAGTTGACCGCCCCGCCCGGCGGCGACCAGCGCACCCCGCTGGTGCTGCTGGTGGACGGCGGCACGATGAGCGCCGCCGAACTGCTCGCCGGGGCCCTCCAGGACCGCAGCCGCGCCGTGGTGGTGGGCTCGCGGACCTTCGGCAAGGGCACCGTCCAGCAGCCCAGCCGGCTCGCCGACGGCGCCGTGCTGGAGCTGACCGTCGGCCGCTACTACACCCCGGCCGGACGCTCCCCGGACGGTACCGGCCTGACCCCCGACGTCCCGGCCGGTTCGGGGGAGGAGGCCGACGAGCTCGCCCTGCGGGTCCTCGCGGGGCTCGGCACCCGTGCCTAAAGCAGCTGCCCCATCCGGCCCCGAAGTGCGAGAATGACCGGGTTATGGCAAAGGAAACCGGACAGAAGCTGATCGCGCAGAACAAGAAGGCGCGACACGAGTACACGATCCTCGACACCTACGAGTGCGGCCTGGTGCTCACCGGCACCGAGGTCAAGTCGCTGCGCGAGGGGCGGGCCAACCTGGTCGACGGCTACGCGTACATCCAGAACCACGAGGCGTGGATCGACAACGTCTTCATCCCCGAGTACATGCAGGGGACGTGGACCAACCACGCGGCCCGGCGCAAGCGCAAGCTGCTGCTGCACAGGATGGAGATCCAGAAGATCGAGACCAAGGTCCGCGACGCGGGCCACACCCTGGTCCCGCTCTCGCTGTACTTCAAGGACGGCCGGGTGAAGCTCGAACTGGCGCTCGCGGTCGGCAAGAAGCTCTACGACAAGCGTCAGACGCTCCGCGAGAAGCAGGACACCCGCGAGACGGCCCGCGCGGTGGCGGCGGCCCGCCGACGCCAGGGTTAATCCGCTGGACCCTCACCCGTCGCCTCGCGTACTATGGCGCCAGCAACACGGACGATGACCGTCCGAGCTGTTTCTCAACAAAACATGGGGATGATCGGTTTCGACAGGGGATGTTGAAACAGGTGAAGCGAGCCGAGGAACGCGGCAATGATCTCGTAAACCACGTGTCGCAAAAAAATAATCGCCAACACTAAGCGCGATTCCCAGCAGTTCGCTCTCGCTGCCTAATAAGCACCGATAGCGCTTGGGTGTCAGACCGGGGAGTTCCCGACCCGGACCCTGGCATAATCTAGGGAACTCAACCGTCCGCCCGGGCTGCGGGGGTGGATGGGAAATCAAACAGCAGCTGGGCCTGTTGGCGGCTTGTCCGTGTGACTGCCAGGGCCGAGAAAAGCACAGCGGACTGCGCTCGGAGAAGCCCTGAATTAACTCCACTGGACCCGGGTTCGATTCCCGGCATCTCCACCACCCCATGTTGACTCGAAGGGCCGTCCTCCGCTCCCCGGGGGCCCGCCCGGGGATTTTTTTTCGTTGCCGGGCCGCGCGGCCCCGGGGGGGGGGGGGGGGGTCTGTGTCGTATAAACAAAAGACGCAGGCGGAGCTATGTGAGGGGTATTTA
>NZ_JBSHAP010000182.1:0-14110 GCF_053611565.1 Kitasatospora sp. NPDC054795 | reverse complement strand
ACCTGGTCGTAGGCGGGGGGGGGGGGGGCCGTGGTGGCCCACGCCACGGGGTGGGCCTACATGGGGGGGGGCGGCGGGCCCGCCCCGGCCGCCGCGACCACGCCGGCCGCGCCCCGGCCCTCCGGCGCCGCGCCGACCGCGGCCGCGACCACCGCCGCCGCGGCCGGCGCCCCGGCGGGAGCGGGCGCGGCGGCTTGGGCCAAGTGGAACCTCACCCCGCTCGCCCCCGCCCCGGCGCCGCCCGCCGACAAGCCGATAAAGCTCGAACGGACCGGTCCCGTCCCGGTGTTCAGCGACGTGAAAACGAGCGACAAGGTCGTCTTCATCACCATCGACGACGGGGCCGAGAAGGACCCGAAGTTCGTCGAGATGCTCACCGACCTCAAGGTGCCGATATCGATGTTCCTGACCCGGGACATCGTCAAGAACGACTACGGCTACTTCAAGCCGCTCCAGGCCCTGGGCAACCACGTCCAGAACCACACCGTGGACCACCCGGTGATGAGCAAGATCCCGGCGGAGAAGCAGAAGTCCGAGATCTGCGACGCCCAGTCCGCGCTCACCCAGCAGTACGGCGCCGCCCCGCTGCTGTTCCGCCCGCCGTTCGGCGACGGCGCCAACACCCCGACGCTCAACACCTCCGTCCAGCAGTGCGGCCCGCGCGCGATGGTGCTCTGGCGCGAGTCGATGCAGATCCACGACATGCAGTACCAGGCGGGGGACAAGCAGCTGAAGCCCGGCGACATAATCCTGGCGCACTTCCGCGGCCCCAAGGAGCTCAAGGGCGCCACGATGACCCAGATGTTCGGCGACCTGCTGGCCCGGATACAGGAGCAGGGCTTCTCGGTGGCGCGGCTGGAGGACTACATCCAGCCACCCGCGTGACCGACGCCGCGGGTCAGTGCACCTGGGGCGCCGCGACCGGCTGTCCCAGCATCATCAGCGGCCCGTTGTCGGTGCGGCTGAGGATCACCGTGACGCTGTTCGGCCCGGAGGGCTTGAGCTGGCGGCGCAGCTCCTCCGGGGTGATCGCCATCCCGCGCTTCTTGATCACCACCGTGCCGACCGCCCGCTCGCGCAGCAGCGCCTTCAGCTTCTTGATGTGGAACGGCAGCACGTCAGTGAGCTCGAAGGCGTGCGCGTACGGGGTGGCGACCAGCTCGTCCGAGGTCAGGTAGGCGATCTTCGGGTCGATCAGCCGGCCGCCCACCTGCCCGGCCACCTCGGCCACCAGGTGGGCCCGGATCACCGCGCCGTCCGGCTCGTACAGGTACCGCCCGACCGGGCCGGCCGGCGGGTCGGGCAGATCGCCGCCGGTCAGGCTGGCGCCCTGCGGCAGCAGGGTGGCGCGGTGCGGGCTCGCGGCCCTGGTGCCGAACCAGAGCACCGCCTCCTTGACGTCGCCGTGGTCGGAGACCCACTCGGCCTCGGCGTCCCGCGGCACGGCCTCGTGCGGGATGCCCGGCGCGACCTTCAGCGCGCCGATCGGGGTCCGCCGGCCGGCCTCGATCGCCCAGGAGAGCGGCGGGGCGTACGCCTCCGGGTCGAACACCCGGCCGCGCGAGGTGCGCCGGGCCGGGTCGGTGAACACCGCGTCGTAGCCGGTGACGTCCACCTCGGCGACGTCCGCGCAGCGCACCTCGACCAGCTCGGACAGGCCCAGCGCGGCGGCGTTGGCCGCGGTGGCGGCGCAGGCCGCCGGGTCCTTGTCGACGGCCAGCACCTCGATGCCCGCCCGGGCCAGCGCCAGCACGTCCCCGCCGATGCCGCAGCACAGGTCCGCCAGCCGTCGGACGCCCAGCGCGGCGAACCGCTGCGCCCGCCACTCGGCCACGCTGCGCCGGGTGGACTGCTCGACCCCGTTGGGCGTGAAGTACATCAGGTCGGCGTCCGCCCCGAACTTCGCCCGCGCCCGCTGCCGCAGCCGCGCCTGCCCGAAGGCCGCCGAGACCAGCTCCGCCGGATGCTCCCGGCGCAGGCGGGTCGCCAGCGCCAGCTCCTCCTCGGGGGTGAACTCGCGCAACTCGGCGAGCAGGGCCTGGCCCTCGGGCGTCAGCAGCGGCTGGAGGTTCTCGGTGTCCACGGGGGCCATTCTCGCCGCTCGGCCGGTCGGTCACCGCAGCGGTGCGGCGGTCACCGGCCGATGACGGGGATGCCGGAGGCGAGCCAGCCCGCGAGCACGCCCAGCGGTGCTGCGGCCACCGCGGCGTACGGCGTGATCCGGTAGCCGAGCCGTCGGGTGCCCCGGTGGGTCAGGGTCAGCAGCACGAGCAGGACCACGACGCCGAAGACGTCCAGGGCCACCGTCCCGGGGCCGTACAGGGCGAGCAGCTTCAGCACGTTGAGCACGAGCGATCCGAGGAACACCGCGACGGCGGTCACCGCGAGCACCACCGCGGCGAGCACCAGGTCCGCCGCCCAGTGGATCCGCGGGGGCTCGGACGGGGCGGCCGGTCGGCTCACCGGAACACCCCCGGGACGAGCGGCGGCGCGGGCGGGGCGTCCTTCGCGCCGGAGGGTCCGACGGGTACCGGGGTGTCGGTCATGGCAGGAGTCTGCCCGAGGGAGCGCCGTCCGTACATGGGTACGGGAATCCGGACGCCCGCTCGACTTCCGGTGGGCGGGGCGGCGGGTCCGTCGGCGGGTCGGCCGACGGGTGCGACGGGCCGGGACGTACCGGGATCGATGTCGTGGCAGGAGTCTGCGGGGGCCGGGCCGGGGCGCAGATGAGTACGGCTGCCCATCCGCGGAACCGGGGGCCCCGGGGCGCGTCGTTGGCACTCTGGTTGACTGAGTGCTAACACGGCCCTATGGTCGTCCTTGGCACTCTCCACCGGGAGAGTGCTAACGCGACGACGTGTGCCTGACCCCCGCGACGGCAGGCCCGCAGGATCGCCCTACCCGTTAGAAAACCCCGTAATCTCCGAAGGGGAGCTCGGACGTGACCACCAGCAGCAAGGTTGCCATCAAGCCGCTCGAGGACCGCATTGTGGTCCAGCCGCTCGACGCCGAGACCACCACGGCCTCCGGCCTGGTTATCCCGGACACCGCCAAGGAGAAGCCCCAGGAGGGCGTCGTCCTGGCCGTCGGCCCGGGCCGCTTCGAGGACGGCCAGCGTCTGCCGCTCGACGTCGCCGTGGGTGACATCGTCCTGTACTCGAAGTACGGCGGCACCGAGGTGAAGTACCAGGGCGAGGAGTACCTGGTGCTCTCCGCCCGCGACGTCCTCGCGATCATCGAGAAGTAAGACGTTCCGACCCGCCCCGGATCCGTGTCCCAAGTGACAGGGGCCCGGGGCGTGGTTGTTGGTTCACGCAGTTCGGCGGCCGGTGGGCCGGCCGCAGCCCCGAGGGAATAGGGAACATGGCGAAGATCCTGCAGTTCGACGAGGACGCCCGCCGCTCGCTGGAGCGCGGTGTCAACAAGCTGGCCGACACCGTCAAGGTGACCATCGGCCCCAAGGGCCGCAACGTCGTCATCGACAAGAAGTTCGGCGCCCCGACCATCACCAACGACGGTGTCACCATCGCCCGCGAGGTCGAGCTGGACGACCCGTACGAGAACCTTGGCGCGCAGCTCGTCAAGGAGGTCGCCACCAAGACCAACGACGTCGCGGGTGACGGCACCACCACCGCCACCGTGCTGGCCCAGGCCCTGGTCAACGAGGGCCTGCGCAACGTCGCCGCCGGTGCCGGCCCGGCCGCCCTGAAGAAGGGCATCGACAAGGCTGTCGCCGCCGTCTCCGAGCACCTGCTCTCGATCGCCCGCGAGATCGAGGGCAAGGACGACGTCGCCGCCGTCGCGTCCCTCTCCGCCCAGGACACCCAGGTCGGCGAGCTGATCGCCGAGGCGATCGACAAGGTCGGCAAGGACGGTGTCATCACCGTCGAGGAGTCGAACACCTTCGGCGTGGAGCTGGACTTCACCGAGGGCATGCAGTTCGACAAGGGTTACCTGTCGCCGTACTTCGTCACCGACGCGGAGCGGCAGGAGGCGGTCCTGGAGGACCCGTACATCCTGATCAACCAGGGCAAGATCTCCTCCATCCAGGAGCTGCTGCCGCTGCTGGAGAAGATCCTCCAGGGCGGTGCCTCCAAGCCGCTGCTGATCATCGCCGAGGACGTCGACGGCGAGGCGCTGTCGACCCTGGTCGTCAACAAGATCCGCGGCACCTTCAACGCCGTCGCCGTCAAGGCCCCGGGCTTCGGCGACCGCCGCAAGGCGATCCTCGGCGACCTGGCCGTCCTGACCGGTGGCCAGGTCATCTCCGAGGAGGTCGGCCTCAAGCTCGACCAGGTCGGCCTGGACGTGCTGGGCACCGCCCGCCGCGTGACCATCACCAAGGACGAGACCACCGTCGTCGACGGCGCCGGTGACACCGAGGCCGTGGCCGGCCGCGTCGCCCAGATCAAGGGCGAGATCGCCGCGACCGACTCCGACTGGGACCGCGAGAAGCTGCAGGAGCGCCTGGCCAAGCTGGCCGGCGGCGTCTGCGTCATCAAGGTCGGCGCCGCCACCGAGGTGGAGCTGAAGGAGCGCAAGCACCGCCTGGAGGACGCCATCTCGGCGACCCGTGCCGCGGTCGAGGAGGGCATCGTCGCCGGCGGTGGCGCCTCCCTGGTCCACGCCGCCAAGGTGCTGGACGGTGGCCTGGGCCTGTCGGGCGACGAGGCCACCGGTGTCGCCGTCGTCCGCAAGGCGCTGCACGAGCCGCTGCGCTGGATCGCCCAGAACGCCGGGCTCGAGGGCTACGTCATCACCCACAAGGTTGCCGAGCTGGAGGCCGGTCACGGCTACAACGCGGCCACCGGCGAGTACGGCGACCTGCTGAAGGCCGGCGTCATCGACCCGGTCAAGGTCACCCGCTCCGCCCTGGAGAACGCCGCCTCGATCGCCTCCCTGCTTCTCACCACCGAGACCCTCGTGGTGGAGAAGAAGGAGGAGGAGGCCGACAACGGTCACGGCCACGGCGGCCACGGCCACTCGCACTGAGGCTCCGACGCCTGACCGGAGGCCCGGTCCGCGCCCCGCGAGGGGTGGCGGGCCGGGCCTCCGGCGTTCACCTTCATCGTTCAACTATCAGTAGAATTTTGCAGAATGCAAAGATTGCCTTATAACTGAGGCATGATCGAGGCCCGCCATCTGCGCGTCCTGCGTGCCGTCGCCCGCACCGGCTCCTTCTCCGCCGCCGCCCGCGAGCTGGGGTGTACGCAGCCCGCCATCAGCCAGCAGATGAAGGCGCTGGAGAAGTCGGTGGACACCCCGCTGGTGGTCCGCTCGGGCCGCGGGATGCAGCTCAGCGAGGCCGGCCGGGTCCTGCTCAAGCATGCCACCGGAATCCTCGCCGGGCTCTCGGCCGCCGAGGAGGAGGTGGCCGCGATCGCCGGGCTGCGGGCCGGGCGGGTGCGGCTGGTCTCCTTCCCGACCGCGAGTTCCACCCTGGTGCCGCCCGCGGTCGCCCGCCTGCGGGACGGCCATCCGGGGGTGCGCGTGTCGCTGGTCGAGGCGGAGCCGCCGGAGTCGCTGGCGATGCTGCGCGGCGGCGAGTGCGAGATCGCGCTGGCCTTCCGCTACCCGCAGTCCGACGGCGCCGTCGCGCTCCCGGCGCCGGCCCACGGCACGCCGCGCGAGGCGCGCGCCGAGGCCAATCTGGAGGCGCAGCAGCTGACCGCGGGGTCCGACTGGTCCGATCTGGTGGTCACCCCGCTGCTGGACGACCCGCTGGTCGGTCTGCTGCCCGCCGCCCACGGGCTGGCGGGGCGGGGCGGGGCGGTGGGGCTGGCCGAGCTGGCGGGGGAGCAGTGGATCGCCGGCTGCCCGCAGTGCCGGGGGCACCTGGTGGAGCTGTGCGCCGGGGCGGGCTTCGAGCCGCGGATCGACTTCGCGACGGACGACTACCCGGCGGTGGTCGGCCTGGTGGCGGCCGGGCTGGGAGTGGCGGTGCTGCCCCGGCTGGCGCTCCGGTCGGTGCGTCCTGACGGCGTGTCGACGGTGCCGGTGCACACGGCCTCCGGGGCGCCCGCGGTGCGCCAGGTGGTCGCGCTGACCCTGCCGGACCTGGCGGAGGTGCCGGCCGTGGCGCTGATGCTGGAGCGGCTGGCGGGGGCGGCCGCCGATCGCTGACGGTGGGTGACGGGGCCGCGGGGGTCCGGTACGTACGGTGAGCCAGAAGGCTGAAGCGCAGCGAAGGAACGTTTCTTCACGGCGCTCACGGAGTCGGGTCTAGCGCTGGGCGACCGCCGGCGGGGCCAGCGGGATCTCGACCAGTCGGTGCCGCGAGCGCCCCAGCATCTCCTCGCGCTCGTCCTCGGTCATCCCGCCCCAGACGCCGTACGGCTCACGGACCGCCAGCGCGTGCGCCGCGCACTCGGCGATCACCGGGCAGCGCATGCAGACCTCCTTGGCGCTGGCCTCGCGCGAACTGCGCGCGGCCCCGCGCTCGCCCTCGGGGTGGAAGAAGAGCGAGCTGTCCACGCCACGGCAGGCTGCGGAGAGCTGCCAGTCCCAGAGGTCCGCGTTGGGACCGGGGAGGCGGGAGAAATCTGCCATGGCTCATTCCCTTCAGAGGCTGTCGGCCGTCGGCCGGGCGTTCGGCGGGGCTGCTGCCGAGCGGTGCGGCGGGGCTTCGATGCACTGGTGTGGACACCTGGAAATATGACTTAAGGCAACTCCATGGACAAGTCACCCACACACTGGCACAACAGTCAATGACCATACGAAAGCTATAAAAACGGGCATAGTGGGCAAGGGCTCCGCCGGGCGCGGGCGTGGCAATCGGGTGGCCGACGGGCGCGCGACGTGCCGAATCGGTGTGCGGGTCGTACGCCCACCGCGCGCGAGCTGCGCAAAAGTGCGGCGTGTGCACCGCGATGCGGCTGATCGGTAATGGGTTGGCCACGTACAGTGGTGGAGGTGGCCCCGAAGGCCGTAACTCATTCGAGTGACGGTCGTTGGAAGTGCGGAGGCGGTTGGCGGGCGCCGGACGTCGGGAACGATCGCGGGCAGGTTGGGGCGATCAGGACGGAGTCTGTCGCCGATCGGCCGTGTCGGAGAGGTTCGTACCAGCCAGGAGGCTCAACGTGACGCGGATCAGCTGCGGAGGACGACGGTCATGACTTCCGTTCTCGTTTGCGACGATTCCCCGCTCGCCCGCGAGGCGCTTCGCCGCGCGGTCGCGACCGTACCCGGTGTGGACCGGGTCACCACCGCGACGAACGGGGAGGAGGTCCTCCGCCGCTGGGTGGCCGACCGCTCCGATCTCGTTCTGATGGACGTCCGGATGCCCGGCCTCGGCGGGGTCGAGACGGTCCGGCGGCTGCTGTCCGCCGACCCCGGCGCGCGGATCATCATGCTCACCGTCGCCGAGGACCTCGACGGCGTCGCGCTCGCGGTGGCCGCCGGCGCCCGCGGGTACCTGCACAAGGACGCCTCGCGCGCCGAGCTGCGGGCCACCGTCACCCAGGCCCTCGCCGACCCGACCTGGCGGCTCGCCCCGCGCCGGCTGCGCAGCCCCGACATGGGCGCGGCACCGACGCTGACGGCGCGTGAGATCCAGGTGCTGGAGGGCATGAGCCACGGCCGCAGCAACGCCGAGATCGGCCGTGAGCTGTTCCTCTCCGAGGACACCGTCAAGACCCACGCCCGACGGCTGTTCAAGAAGCTCGGGGCCTCCGACCGGGCGCACGCGGTGGCGCTGGGTTTCCGCTGGGGCCTGGTCCGCTGACCACCGGCGGCGCCGCCGGGTGCGGCGTGCCGCCGGCGGTTCCCGGAGCGGGTGCCGCACAGGCGTGTGACGTTACGGTCCCGAGGTTGCACCATGGAGGAGTGGAGCACCTCGGGGACCAGCGGACAGGCACTGCGGCGAACCACGCAGCCGCAGGACACTCGGCGGACGGCGCGACGGACGGGACCACCACCGATCGCGGCGGGGCGGGAGGCGGCACGGTGCAGGAGGGGCCGGTGGTGCGGGGCACGCCCTACGGTGCCGCAGCGCATAACGTTCCGGTGCACAACTCCGGACGCGGTGCCGCGTTTTCCCGCTCGACCAGGCACCATGGACCGATGCGCGACGACGTCGCCGGTACGGCCGGCCAGGCGGACCCGGCGGAGGCCGAGCCCTCCGGTCCGGGCCGTGATCCGTCGTACGCCGACTCCGACGGTCCCGCCGGCATGACCGGCCAGGACCGCCCGCCGGTGCTCGGCACGGGCGGCTCGCCGCTGATGGGCGAACTGGTCGCGGCCGCGGTCCGCGGCGAGGGCCCGGCGATCGACGCGCTGCTCGCCTACGTCCACCCGCTGGCGCTGCGGTACTGCCGCGCCCGGCTGGTCCGGCTGCCCGGCGGGGCCCGGCACCACGTGGACGACGTCGCGCAGGAGGTCTGCGTGGCCGTGCTCTGCGCGCTGCCCCGGTACAAGGACCAGGGGCGCCCGTTCGAGGCCTTCGTGTACGGGATCGCCGCGCACAAGATCGCCGACCTCCAGCGGGCCGCGATGCGCGGACCCGGCTCGACCGTCGTACCGCAGGACGACCTGCCCGAGGTGCCGGACGAGGCGCTCGGCCCGGAGGAGCAGGCGCTGCTGAGCAGCGACGCCGCCTGGGCGAAGGAACTCCTCTCCAACCTGCCGGCCCGTCAGCGCGAGCTGGTGCTGCTGCGGGTGGCCGCCGGGCTGTCGGCGGAGGAGACCGGCGAGGTGCTCGGGATGTCGCCCGGCGCCGTCCGGGTCGCCCAGCACCGGGCGCTCAGCCGGCTGCGGGCCCTCGCGGAGGAGTCCTCCTGATCGGGTCCCCCGATCCGGCCGCCCGTCCCGATCCGCACTCTTTCCACCGTTTGCGGGCGGAATGAGCCACGGGGCCGGGTTGTTGTCAAGGGCACACGAGGACACATTCGCGGTGCCAGTACCATGGGGTATCGGCGCCTGGGCGGGTTGCCAAAGTTTGACGGGTGCGCTCTGGGTCCCCTTGGAGGATCCTCCCATTGCATCCGGCTTCGGCGGTCTGCGCGAGTGAGCGATGAATGCGCCCCCACCCTTGGGCGTGAGCGGATAAGGCCGGCCACGGAAGGTACCCCCCAAATGTCTTACAACGCCGCAGGCGTACCCGAGAAGTTCGCGATGCTCGGGCTCACGTACGACGACGTCCTGCTGCTGCCCGGGGCCTCCGAGGTGCTGCCGAACCAGGTGGACACCTCCTCGCGGGTCTCCCGGAACGTGCGCGTCAACATTCCGCTGCTGTCCGCGGCGATGGACAAGGTGACCGAGTCGCGCATGGCCATCGCCATGGCCCGCCAGGGCGGCGTCGGCGTGCTGCACCGCAACCTGTCGGTCGAGGACCAGGCCAACCAGGTCGACCTGGTCAAGCGCTCCGAGTCCGGCATGGTCACCGACCCGATCACGGTCGGCCCGGAGACCACCCTGGCCGAGGCCGACGCGCTGTGCGCCAAGTTCCGCATCTCCGGCGTGCCGATCGCCGACGAGGCCGGCAAGCTGCTCGGCATCGTCACCAACCGCGACATGGCCTTCGAGTCGGACCGCAGCCGCCAGGTCCGCGAGATCATGACCCCGATGCCGCTGATCACCGGCAAGGTCGGCATCTCCGGGGTGGACGCGATGGCCCTGCTGCGCCGCCACAAGATCGAGAAGCTGCCGCTGGTCGACGACGAGGGCCGGATCAAGGGCCTGATCACCGTCAAGGACTTCGTCAAGGCCGAGCAGTACCCGAACGCGGCCAAGGACGCCGAGGGCCGGCTGCTGGTCGGCGCCGCCGTCGGCGCCAGCGCCGAGGCGTTCGACCGGGCCCAGGCCCTGGTCGAGGCCGGTGCGGACTTCCTGGTGGTGGACACCTCGCACGGCCACAGCCACAACGCGCTGGCCTGGATCGCGAAGATCAAGTCGGCCGTCGGGATCGACGTGGTCGGCGGCAACGTGGCCACCCGGGACGGCGCCCAGGCGCTGATCGACGCCGGCGTGGACGGCGTCAAGGTCGGCGTCGGCCCCGGCTCCATCTGCACCACCCGCGTGGTCGCCGGCATCGGCGTCCCGCAGGTCACCGCCATCTACGAGGCCGCCCAGGCCTGCCTGGCGGCCGGCGTGCCGGTCATCGGCGACGGCGGCCTGCAGTACTCGGGCGACATCGGCAAGGCGCTCGCCGCCGGTGCCGACACCGTGATGCTCGGCTCGCTGCTGGCCGGCTGCGAGGAGTCCCCGGGCGAGCTGATGTTCATCAACGGCAAGCAGTTCAAGTCCTACCGCGGCATGGGCTCGCTCGGCGCCATGCAGTCCCGCGGCCAGGGCCGCTCGTACTCCAAGGACCGCTACTTCCAGGCCGAGGTGGCCTCGGACGACAAGCTCGTCCCCGAGGGCATCGAGGGCCAGGTGCCCTACCGCGGCCCGCTCTCGGCCGTGCTGCACCAGCTCGTCGGCGGTCTGCGCCAGACCATGGGCTACGTCGGCGCCGCCACCGTCGCCGAGATGGAGAGCAAGGGCCGGTTCGTCCGGATCACCTCGGCGGGCCTCAAGGAGAGCCACCCGCACGACATCCAGATGACCGTCGAGGCGCCGAACTACTCGGCCCGCTGACCCGCTGAACCCCCGAAGGGCCCGCTGCCGCACCGCGGCGACGGGCCCTTCGGGCTGCCCGGTGTGCGTCGGGGGTGCGGCCCGGGGGCGCGGCTCCGGGCGCGGCCGGAGGCGTCCGGGGCGTGTCCGGGCCGTGGGCCGTCGGGGCGGGACCAGCGGCAGTACGGGATACTGGGGTGCGGCCGGGGTGACCCGGCGCGGGCATGAGCAACAAAGCAGAAGGGCTCGAAGTGACTGAGATCGAGATCGGGCGAGGCAAGCGCGGCCGACGGGCGTACGCCTTCGACGACATCGCCGTCGTCCCCAGCCGCCGTACCCGGGACCCGAAGGAGGTCTCGATCGCCTGGCAGATCGACGCGTACCGCTTCGAGCTGCCGTTCCTGGCCGCCCCGATGGACAGCGTGGTCTCGCCGCAGCAGGCCATCCAGATCGGCCGCCTCGGCGGTCTGGGCGTGCTGAACCTCGAAGGCCTGTGGACCCGCTACGAGGACCCGCAGCCGCTGCTGGACGAGATCGCCGCGATCACCGACGAGTCCACCGCGACCCGCCGCCTTCAGGAGATCTACGCCGCGCCGATCCGCGCCGAGCTGATCAAGCAGCGGATCCAGGAGGTCCGCGACTCCGGTGTGGTCACCGCCGCCGCGCTCTCGCCGCAGCGCACCGCCGAGTTCTCCAAGGCCGTGGTCGACGCCGGCGTCGACGTCTTCGTCATCCGCGGCACCACCGTCTCGGCCGAGCACGTCTCCAGCGCCGCCGAGCCGCTCAACCTCAAGCAGTTCATCTACGAGCTGGACGTTCCGGTGATCGTCGGCGGCTGCGCCACCTACACCGCCGCGCTGCACCTGATGCGCACCGGCGCCGCCGGCGTCCTGGTCGGGTTCGGCGGGGGCGCCGCCCACACCACCCGGAACGTCCTGGGCATCCAGGTGCCGATGGCGACCGCCGTGGCCGACGTGGCGGCCGCCCGTCGTGACTACATGGACGAGTCCGGCGGGCGCTACGTGCACGTGATCGCGGACGGGGGCGTCGGCTACAGCGGGGACATCCCGAAGGCGGTCGCCTGCGGCGCGGACGCGGTGATGATCGGGGCCGCGCTGGCCCGGGCGACCGACGCCCCGGGCAAGGGGTTCCACTGGGGGATGGAGGCCGTCCACGAGGAGCTGCCGCGCGGCAAGCGGGTGAACCTCGGCGCGGTCGGCACCACCGAGGAGATCCTCACCGGGCCTTCGCACACCCCGGACGGGACCATGAACCTGTTCGGTGCGCTGCGGCGCGCGATGGCCACCACCGGGTACACGGAGCTCAAGGAGTTCCAGCGGGTCGAGGTGACGGTGAACCCGGCGCTCGATCACCGCTGACGGGTGTCGACGGAGGCCCCTGCCGGGAATCGGCGGGGGCCTTCGGGGTTTTCGGAGGGGCTTGCGGGAGGGGCGCCGGCGTCAGCTTCGGGTGGCGGTGCGGCGGGTGAGGAGGAAGCCGCCGATGAGGGCGATGGCGTAGAAGGCGGCGTCGAGGGGGCGGAGGTCGGCGCGCCAGGCGGTGACGGTGTCGTGCAGCAGGTCGTGGGGGGCGGGGCCCTCGGCGCGCAGGCGGCGGAGGTGCTCGATCAGTTGGCCGAGGAGGAGGGCGCCGGCGGCGAGGAGGGCGCCGAGCGGGGGGAGCGAGCGGCTCTTGCCGCCGAGGCGGCCGAGGGGGAGGGCGACCAGGCCGGCCGGGGCGATGGCCAGCCAGCCGAGGCTGTCGGCGGCGCGCAGGGGGGCGCTGCCGTAGGCCAGGCCGCCGATCAGCATGGCGAGCAGGGCGAGGGCCACGGCCAGGGCGGTGCGGCGGCGGGGGACGGGCCGGGACGGGGGTTCGGTGGGTTCGAAACCGGCCACGGGGGCGCCGGGCATGCCGGGGGCGACGTAGCCCTCGGGGGCGGCCGGGGGCGGCGCGACCGAGTAGTGCTCGGCGGTGCGGGGCCGGGTCGATGGGCCGTCAGTGCCCGGCGCGGGTGCGGTCATGGGCGTCGAATCCCCCCGGAAAGACGATGAGCTGCCGAACGGTAGCAGTGGTTCGGGCAGATCTTGGCGAGTTTTCGATCACAGATCGAGCACGGAGCGCCGCGCCCGTTCCGGTTCGTCCCGGCTTGTGGCGGGGGCCGGGTGGTCGCGGGCCCTCCGGACAGGAGATGATGGAGGCTTGGGCGTCCGGGCCCCAGGTCGGGCCGACGTGCCGTCACCACGACCGCCAGCAGCACATGGGGGAACGTTCCGAATGACCCAGGCGAAGGGTTCCACCGGCCGCCTCCTGGCCGGCCGCTACCGCCTGAACGGCGTGCTCGGGCGCGGTGGCATGGGCACGGTCTGGCGCGCCGAGGACGAGATGCTGGGCCGGACCGTCGCGGTCAAGGAACTGCGGATGAACGCCAGCGTCGACGAGGAGGAGAAGCACCGGCTGATCACCCGGACGCTGCGCGAGGCCAAGGCGACCGCGCGGATCCGGCACAGTTCGGCGGTGACGGTCTTCGACGTGGTCGACGAGGACGACCGGCCGTGGATCGTCATGGAGCTGGTCGAGTCCCGCTCGCTGGCCGACGTGGTGCGGGAGGACGGGCCGTTGGAGCCCGCCCGGGCCGCGGAGATCGCGCTGGACGTGCTGGGCGTGCTGAGCGCGGCGCACGCGCTGGGCATCCTGCACCGGGACGTCAAGCCGTCCAACGTGCTGATCGGCGAGGACGGCCGGGTGGTGCTCACCGACTTCGGCATCGCCAGTGTGGAGGGCGACGCCTCCGTCACCTCGACCGGGATGCTGGTCGGCGCGCCCTCGTACATCTCGCCGGAGCGGGCCCGCGGGCAGAAGCCCGGGCCGCCGGCCGATCTGTGGTCGCTGGGCGGCACGCTGTACGCGATGGTCGAGGGCCGGCCGCCGTACGACCGGGGCTCCGCGCTGGCCACGCTGACCGCCGTGATGACCGAGGACCTGGCGGCGCCGGTGAACGCAGGGCCGCTGCGGCCGGTGATCGAGGGGCTGCTGGCGAAGGACCCGGCCGAGCGGCTGGACGCCTCGCAGACCCGGTCGATGCTCAAGCGGGTGGTCGCGGATTCCACCGCGCGGGCGGAGTCGACCACCGAGCACGCGGTGCCGGTGGAGAAGGCGGCGCCGGAGCCCGCGAAGGAGGAGCCGGAGCAGGCCGAGGAGGGCCGCAAGCGGCCCGTGGCCGGGCTGCTGGGGACGGTCCGGGTCGGCAGCCGGGCCCAGGACGAGGAGCCCGTCGAGAAGCCGGCCGGGGAGCCGGAGGCGCCGGAGCCGGAGTCGATCCGGCCGGTGACCAGTGAGTGGACGATGGGCGCGACGCAGGCGGCCGGGGCCGACCCGCGCACCGGTCGGCGGCGGCTGGCCATCGCCACCGTGATCGTGGTGCTGCTGCTGATCGCCGGGGTGGTGGCGGTGCTCCGGATGGTCGGCAACGAGGACGGCGGGTCGGGCGGCGGGGCCGCGCAGAGCGCGGGGGCCACCGCGCCGGTGACGGCGGGTACGGAGCCGGAGCCGAGCC
>NZ_JBSHAP010000181.1:0-14147 GCF_053611565.1 Kitasatospora sp. NPDC054795 | reverse complement strand
CCCCCCCCCCCCCCCCCCCCCCCGGACGCGCCCCCGGGGCCGCCCCCCCCCGCCGCCCCCCCGGCCCCGGGCGGGGGGGGGCGCCCGTCGGCGTCCCGCCGCGTTCCTGTTCGCGTCCACTTCGCTTCCCCCGGCGGCCCCTTGACGGCACCGGGGGCCGGGAGGACGCTGTACGTGTACGACATAAGCGTGTGCCGTACGCGGACAGTCGAAAGCACACGACCAGGAGTCGCGAGGCTCCCGGCGCTGACCCGATCGCTGGAGCGATCCACCGGCCTCGGCAGCCCGGGTGGCCAGCAGCTGCTGGACGGCCTCAAGGCCCTGTGAACCCCCGTCGGTCCGACACCGGCCGGTGCGGGACGCGCTGCGGCGGGTCCCGCACCGGCGCGGGTGCGTCGGCTGTCGGCCGTCAAGCCGTCAAGCCGTCAAGCCGTCACTCGTCGGCCCTCGGCCCTCGGCCGTCAGCCCAGGGCGAGGGCGCGGAGGCGGTCGGCCGCGCCGTTGAAGTAGTTCTGGTCACCGGGGAAGGTGCCGGAGTCGGCGAACTGCCAGAAGGTCTGGTAGCCCCAGCCGTTCGGCAGGGTGCCGACGGAGGAGGCGTAGCGGGCTATCCAGAGCGGGTTGGTGGTGCCGAAGCCGCCGTTGTTGCCGGTGCACTGGGTCCACCAGTTGGTGGTGGTGTAGATGGTGGGGTAGCGGCCGGTGCGGGAGTGCACGGTGTTGCTGAAGTCCCGGATCCAGCCGACCATGGCGCTCTGGCTGAGGCCGTAGCAGGTGGCGCCGTAGGGGTTGTACTCGATGTCCAGCGCGGGCGGCAGGGTCTTGCCGTCGGCGGACCAGCCGCCGCCGTGGCTGACGAAGTAGTTGGCCTGGGTGGCGCCGGAGGAGGCGTTCGGCAGCGCGAAGTGGTAGGCGCCGCGGATCAGCCCGGCGTTGTAGGAGCCGTTGTACTGCTGGGCGAAGGACGGGTTGGTGTAGCCGGTGCCCTCGGTGGCCTTGACGTAGGCGAACCTGGCGCCGTTGGCGGCCACCGAGGACCAGTTGACGTTGCCCTGGTAGCTGGAGACGTCCAGCCCCGGGGTCTGGGTGGCGGCGAGGGAGGCGAACGGGGCGGCGGCGCCGCGGCCCTCGCGGGCGGCGACGGTGGAGCCGGCGAAGTCCTGCTCGGGGTGGAAGCCGGGGCGGCCTTCGGCGACGGGGGCGACAGGGGCGGGTTCGGCCGCGTACGCGGGGGCGGCCGCGCCGGCGACCAGGGCGGTCGCGGCGGCGAGGGCGGCGAGCGCGGGCAGACGGCGGCGGGCCGGTCTGTCGGTGCCGGTGGTGCGGGCGGAGCGGGAAGAGCGGGGCATGGGCACTCCTCTGGTCCGAGCAGGGGGAGGGTCGAAATGACCCGGTTCGGCCGGGGTCTGACCGGCCGTACCGCAGAGTAGCCATGTACCTGGCACTGCCACCAGGCATCTTTTTTCACATAGTGAACGCATGTCAGATGTGCCGGAACACCGCGACCGGCAACCGGCGTTGCCGGTTCTGCCGGTCCGGTCGGCCGGAACCGGGGAGGGGAACGGGCTGCGGTCGGCACCGGAGGGGCTCCGGGGCGGCTCCGGGTGCGCCCGGCGCGCTGTGGCACGATGCCCGCGGGCCGGCCACCACGGGCGGCCCCGCACGTGAGGAGAGGACCAGCCATGACCGAGACCGCCACCGATTCCGCCCGGCCCGACGGGGAGCCCGTGTTCCGGCCCGCCACGCCCGCCGACGTCCCGGCGCTGGTCGCCCTGGTCGAGTCCGCCTACCGGGGCGACTCCAGCCGGGCCGGGTGGACCACCGAGGCGGACCTGCTGGACGGCCGGCGCACCAACCCGGAGGCCGTCACGGAGGCCGTGGGCCACTCCGAGGGCCTGGTGCTGCTGGCCGAGCGGGACGGCGAGCTGCTCGCCTGCTGCCAGCTGGAACAGCGCGGCGAGCGGGCGTACTTCGGGATGTTCTCGGTGCGCCCGGGTCTCCAGGGCGGCGGGATCGGCCGGGCCGTGCTGGCCGAGGCGGAGCGGCTGGCCGTCGAGCGGTGGGGCGTCGGCGCGATGGAGATGACGGTGATCGAGCAGCGCGTCGACCTGATCGCCTGGTACGAGCGGCGCGGCTACCGGCGCACCGGGGAGTTCAGCCCGTTCCCGTACGGCGACGAGCGCTTCGGCATCCCGCTCCGGCCGGACCTCCGGTTCGCCCACCTCGTCAAGGACTTGAAGGCGGATTCCTGACGGAATGGACGTCCGTGTACGGAAGTTGACGGCTGTGGCGGTGCTGGAGCCGTGACCGGCCGGGGAGTTGACGATCCCCGGAACGGCTCTGGCTCGGGGTCCGGTTCAGTTCCGCTGGACCGGATCTCCGCAGGTGACGCACGGTCAAGTCACTGAGCTGGGGCGATGCGGAGATGTCATACCTCGTTCATTATTGGTCTAGGCCAATATGAGAAGCTGAGTGCGAACGGCCACGCTCCGTCCGCTGCCCAGGGGGGCCATTTCCGCATGCCCGTACTCCATGGCACCGCCATGCCCGCATCCGACACCGGTCCGCGCCGGACACCCGCGGACCCGGACGACCACCGCCTGCCCAGCCCGCCCGACGACGAGGAGCTCTACTGGTACTTCGGCCCGCAGCGCCGCTGGGTGCTGCTCTGCGCCACCCTCTCCTACGCGGGAGCCACCGCCACGCTCGGCCTGTTCGCCCTCAGCAAGCCGCTGCTCTGGCCCTTCCTGGTGCTCACCGTGCTCAACGCGGCCACCTGGCTGCTCTCGCTCACCGACGGCCAGCGCGCCCGGCGCTTCACCCGCGACTCCCACGACCTGCTGCTGCGCGCCTGGAACCCCGACCGCGCTCCGAGCGTCGACCTGCTGCTGCCGACCGCCGGTGAACCACTGGCCGTCCTCGACAACGCCTACCGGCACACCGCGGCCGTCCAGTGGCCCGGCGAGCTGACCGTGCTGGTCCTCGACGACGCCGGTCGCCCCGAGGTGCGCCGACTCGCCGAGTCCTACGGCTTCCGGTACCACGCCCGGCCCGACCGGGGCCGGTTCAAGAAGGCCGGCAACCTCAACCACGGCCTGGCCGAGGGTACCGGCGAGATCGTCGCCGTCCTGGACGCCGACTTCTGCCCCCGCCCCGACTTCCTGCACCACCTGGTGCCCTACCTCGACAACCCCGAGGTCGGCATCGTGCAGAGCCCGCAGTGCTTCGACACGGACGCCGACATGTCCTGGCTCGAACGCGCCGCGGGAGCCACCCAGGAGATCTTCTACCGCTGGATCCAGCCCTCCCGGGACGCGCAGGACGGCACCGTCTGCTGCGGCACCAACGCCCTCTACCGCCGCGCCGCGCTGAAGCGGATCGGCGGCTTCGCCGAGATCGACCACAGCGAGGACCTCTACACCGGCCTCGCCCTCGCCCGCGCCGGATGGGCCACCCGCTACGTCCCCGCGCTGGTCGCCAAGGGCATGTCGCCCACCGGCCTGCCCGCCTTCATCAGCCAGCAGTACCGCTGGTGCCTCGGCTCCCTGGCCCTGGTCCGCGACCCGGACTTCCGCAAGGGGCCGCTCCCGCGGTCCGCCCGGCTCTGCTTCTGGAACGGCATCCTCGGCTACGTCACCAGCGCGGTGAACGTCTTCGCCGTGCCGCTGCCCGCCCTGATCATGCTGTTCTTCCGGCCCGAGGAGATCCAGCCCTGGCAGGTGCTGCCGTTCCTGCCGCCGATCTGGGTCGCCCTGGTGCTGCTGCCCGCGATGTCCCGCACCCGCTGGCGCTTCGAGGTCACCCGGGTCCAACTCCTCGGCGGGCTCTGCCACGTGGTCGCCATCGTGCACGCGCTGCGCCGCCGCTCCGCCGACTGGGTGCCCACCGGCGCCGTGTCCGGCGGCAGCTCGCTCGCCCGTGCCGTCGCCCGGATCGGGGTCGGCTGGCTCGGCTTCGTCGTCCTCGCGGGCGCCGCCGGACTGGTCCGGGCCGCGCTGCTGCACGGCTGGCGGCCGTACTGGGCGCTCGCCGGGCTGCTCGCACTCACCGCGTACACCATGATCCCGCTGATCCGGGAACTGCGGCCGCTGCTCAACGGCACCGGCGGCGGCAAGGGAGCCGCCGTCGGCGAGGTCGCCGCGCCCGCACCGGGCCGCTCCGACCTCGGGTTCGGGCGGGCCGAGGCCGTCGCCGTCACCGCCGTGCTGCTGCTGTGCGGGCTGCTGGCCTCCGGCTGGGCCGACCCGCTGATTTTCTGACGGACCGTCACGCCAGCTCTGTTCCACCGAGTTTCCTTGCGCGTCGCCCCACCGGCGCGGACACCGCCCGGCCGCCCCATCGGCCCGGCGGGCCCGACCAACCGCTGCCAGCCCTGCAAGGAGCACCGCCGTGTCAACGGCCGTACCATCGTCCTCAGCCTCGTCCTCCTCATCCGCCACGGCCCCGTCGCCGTCGTCCGCCTCTGCCTCGTCGTCGCCGGCCGCGCCTGCCGCGACCGACACACCCGCCGACCTGCTGCCCGGCGTCGTCAGAGTGGGCCGGGAACCCGCCGCCCCGCAGGGCGCCGCCGTCGCCGAGAGCGGGCAGACCCGCCGGCGCACCGCCTTCCGCCCCGACATCGAGGGGCTGCGCGGCGTCGCCGTGCTCTCCGTCCTCGCCTTCCACTCCGCCGTCCCGGGCCTGACCGGCGGCTTCGTCGGTGTCGACGTCTTCTTCGTCGTCTCCGGCTTCCTGATCACCGGCCTGCTCGTCGGGCGCCCGCTCGGCCTGTGGGACTTCGCCGCCCGCCGCGCCCGGCGCATCCTGCCCGCCGCCGCCACCGTGCTGGTCGCCACCGCCGTCGCCGGCGGCGCCCTGCTCGACCCGCTGCGCGGCACCGACCTCGCCCGCGACCTGATCGCCTCCGCCGGCCAGTTCGCCAACTGGCGCTTCGTCGGCGAGCAGACCGACTACCTGGCCGCCGAACGCGACCCCAGCCCGCTGCAGCACTTCTGGTCGCTGGGCGTGGAGAACCAGTTCTACCTGCTCTGGGGCGTGCTGCTGCTCGGCCTCGCCCGCTACCTCCACGGGCGCCGCCGCACCCTGGCGATCACCCTCGCCACGGTGGCCGTCGGCGGGGTCTCGCTCGCGCTCTGCCTGCGCTGGACGGCCACCTCCGCGCCGCTCGCCTACTTCTCCACCGGCAGCCGGCTCTGGGAGTTCGCGACCGGCGCCTGCGCGGCGCTGGCCGGCCCGGCGCTGGCCGCCCGCGCCGAGCGGCGCCCGGTTCTGCGGACGCTGCGGGTGCTCGGTTGGCTCGGCCTCGCCGCCGTGCTCACGCCGGCGTTCCTGTACGACCGCAACACCCCCTTCCCCGGCACCGCCGCGCTGCTGCCCGTCCTCGGCACCGCCGCCGTCCTGCTCGCCGGGCACGGCACCCCCGGCGCCGCCGACGCCGGACGGCTGCTCGCCGCCCGCCCGCTGCGCGCCGCCGGACGGCTCTCGTACGCCTGGTACCTCTGGCACTGGCCGGTGGTGACCATCGCCCAGGCCCGCTACGGCCCGCTGCCCTGGACCACCCTGCTCGCGCTCACCGCCGCCGCCGCGCTGCCCGCCTGGCTCACCCTGCGGCTGGTCGAACAGCCGCTGCGCTACGGCAGCAGCCCCGCCCCCCGGCGCGGGCTCGCGGTCGGCGCCAGCGCCCTGGTCATCCCGCTGATCGCCGCGCTCACCCTCGGCGGCGGCACCGTGCGCGCTCTCGGCGACCCCACCGCCGGGTCCGTGGCGGCCCCCGCCGGAGCCCCCGACGGACCGAGCCTGCTCGCCCCCGGCGCCCGGGTGCTCACCCTGACGCCGTCGCTGGCCCGGGCCCGGGAGGACTTCCCGCCCGGCAAGGGATGCGAGATCCCGCTCAACGCCGACAACAGCCCGCGCTGCCTCTTCGGCGCCGAGGACAGCCCCGACCGGATCGTGCTGCTCGGCGACTCCCACGCCGGGCAGTGGATCTCCGCCGGCCTCGCCCTGGCCGAGCAGCGGCACTGGGCCCTGGAGGTCCTGGTCAAGCCCGGCTGCCCGCTGGCCACCCTCACCGTGCGCAACAACGTGCTCGGCCGCACCTTCGACGAGTGCGACCGCTGGCGCGAGAACACCCTCACCCGGCTGACCTCCGGCCCCAAGCCGCGCCTGGTCCTGATGGCGGGGCTCAACCGGTACGGCAGCCAGGAGGAGCGCGCCGAGGGCTGGACCCGCACCCTGGACCGGCTCACCGCGCTCGGCGCCCCGCTCGCCTACCTCGGCGACACCCCGATGCCCGGCAAGGACATCCCGACCTGCCTGGCCGCCTCCGACGGGCGCTCGGACGCCTGCTTCTTCCCCCGCGACACCGCTTTCGAGCCCGACCCGGTGCTGGACGGCGGGCTCGCCGCCAGGTACGGGGTGCGGACCCTCGACCTCGGCCCGCTGCTCTGCCCCGGCGCCGGGCCCTCCTGCCCGGCGGTGCTGGAGGGCGTGGTGCTGTACCGGGACACCGGGCACATCACCGACACCCTGGCGCGGGTACTGGCGCCCCGGCTGGACAAGGGACTGCTGGGGACGGCGGGGGCCCCGGGCACACCGGCCGGTTCTGCCGCGCCGACCGGATCGACCGCGCCGACCGGCCCCACCGGGTAGGCCGGCCCGACCGGTTCGGTGGTTCCGACCGGCCCGACCGGTTCGGCCGCGTCCATGGCTCCGGGGCCGCCCTCGGCTCAGCCGTGGATTCAGCCGTAGATGCTGTGGCAGAGCCGGGCCGACTCCGACCCGGCCGGCCAGTGGCCCGCCCGCTCGGCCTGGTCGCAGATGCTGTTCCGGCCCCCGCCCGCCCCGGCACCCGCCGGGGTGGGCGCGGCCGACTGGCCGCGGGCCGGAGCCGGGGCGTGCGGGCTGTGCCCCGGCTTGGGGCGCGCGCTCGCCGAGGCGTGCGCGGCGTCGGTCGTCGCACCGGCCCCGGGCCCGCCCGCCGTCGTACCCGGCCTGCCCACCGCGATCACCGCGCCCGGGGTGGGCGGCGGCAGCGGGGACGGTGCCGGCACGGCCGGTGAGGGGGAGACCGGCAGCAACTGCGCCGCCGGGTCCGAGGCGGAAGGCGAGGCGTCCGGCAGCGCCGCCACGCTCAGCTCGTCACCCGCCCCCGGCCCGCACATCACCAGGACGGAGGCCAGCACGGCGCCCGTCCCGACCATCGCGGCCGTCCAGGCCCTGCGTGACAGACGCCTCGGCGGCGGCGTGGCGGTGGACCACGGCGGTAGCGGATTCGTCGGGACCGGCGGCGGCTGCCAAGCGTTCTGCGGCCACTGCCACTGCCCTCCGGTGGGCTGCCCAGTCATGTGCTCGTCCTTCCAGCGGCCCCCCTCAGAACCTTTCCGTGCTCAACGAGCGCGCCGACGCCGGGACATGACCCGGAAGAGGGGTCTGGACGGGCGTTGATTGCCGCCGCGCCACATGCTGGGGGGCATGGAGACCAACAGCACGTCCAAACCCCTGGTCGAAGTGGCCGAGTTCCGGACCGACAGCCGCTACCGCCTCATCCACTTCGAGGGCCACGGCTGGGAACCGCTCGCACAGGAGGAGTTCGAGCCGCGCGTCAATCAGCTCTTCCCGGACCTCGACCCGCGCGACCCGCAACGGGTCCACTGGGCCGACCGCCCCTGGGAGTGGCCCGCCTGGCACCCGGGCGAAGCCTGAACGCACCGCCCGAACGCACGATCCGGGGCGACCCGGAGCGGTCCGGTATGTCCCGGCCTGAACGGATGTGGCGCGGTGCGATGTGACCCGAACCGCTCGGTGCAGGAGTGACGAACCCGTTCCTTCGTTACGCTGAGCGGGTGAGAGTGGATCACTTCTGGCACCGCCTGCCGGGCCGGGCCGTGGGCACCTGCTCGCCGGAGCAACTCGGCGAACTCGTGCCCCGCGACCGCGACGTCCGGTACGACCGGCTGGCCGCCGCCGGCCTCGCCCTCGGCGTGCGGCGCACCGCCGTCCTGATGGAACTCGCGCTCACCGAGAACGGCCTGCATCCCGACCCGGCCGCCCGACTGCCCGTCTACGGCGGCGGCCCGCACCAGCCGGACGGCGCACTGCCGGACGGTGCAGTGCCCGTGCTGCGCCCCGAACAGGTCGCGGCGGCCTCCGCGTTCCTGCGCGACTCGGCGCTCGGCGAACTCGTCCGCCAGCAGAACAGCGTGCTCGCCCGTACGGCCGTGCACCTCGGCTACCCGACGCCGTGGTCCGAGGCCTGGGCGACGCTCGTCGTCCACGACCTGCGCGAGCTGCGGGACTTCTTCGCCCGCGCGGCCGCGGCCGGGGACGCGGTGGCCGTCCGGGAGGCGGAGTGAACGCGCCCGCGGGGACCGCCGGGTACGGCGCGGCGGCCGAGCAACTCGCCGTCCAGTACGAGAGCGTGAGCTTCACCGAGGTGCACCGCGAGCTGCACCACCTGTACCCGGCCCCGCCCGCGTCCGTCCTGGACGTCGGCGCCGGCACCGGCCGCGACGCCGCCGCCCTCGCCGCCCTCGGCCACCGGGTGGTCGCGGTCGAGCCGACCCCCGAACTCCGGGCCGTCGGAGAGCGGTTGCACGCCGGCTCGGACGTGCGCTGGGTCGCCGACGCGCTGCCCGAACTGCCCGCGCTCGTCGCCGAGGGCGCGAGCTACGACCTCGTCCTGCTCACCGCCGTCTGGATGCACCTCGCCCCCGCCGAGCGCCCACCCGCGATGGCCGCCCTCACCCGCCTCCTCGCCCCCGCGGGCCGGCTCGCCCTCACCGTCCGCCACGGCCCCGTCCCGCCGGGCCGCCACATGTTCGACCTCCCGGACGAGACCACCGTCACCCTCGCCACCGACTGCGGGCTGCGCCTCCTCCACCGCGCGACCCGCGCAGACCTGCACGGCCGGGGCGAGGTCCACTGGACGCTGCTGCTCTTCGAGCGGGAGGCGTAGCCGGTCAGCCGTGCCCCGGCCGTACGGTGCCGATGGACAACGGAGGGCAGACGACCTTCTCCTCGGTGAGGTCCGCCAAGGGGTCGGGCGGCCGGACGCCCTTGACCTGCCGGAGGTAGAGCGCTTCCCAGTCGTGGGCCATGAACGTCGTGGCGGGAATGACGTGGACGCTCCCGTCGTGCAGGTCCACCAGGTAGGGCCCGCCGCCGACGAGCGCGTGCTGCCGGTCGCCGGTGCGGACGAACTCGGGCGAGTTGCAGGAGATGATCCACCCGAGGCTGTGCTCCACGACCACGTGGACCACCAACTCGGGGTGACCCGGCGGCAGTTCGGTCAGCAGTGATTCGACGAGCTCGACGGCCCGCGCTCCGGTGACGGCCACGCCCCCGATTCTCCGCACCACGGCAAGCGGATTTCGGGCGGGCGGTGTACGGCGGAGTCCCGGATCGGACCGGCCCGCATCGCCTGCCTGCGCGGCCTGACCCGGCCGCCGTTCACCGGTCCTGATCCACTACCGGCTCGCCCGCGGCGAGACCCTGGCGGACGAACGCGAGGAGACCGCCACCGCGACTGCCGCACGTCACATGCCTGGCGCGATGCGCTCGCGGCCGAGGGCATCGCGCCCTGTTCGACGAGTGGGCCTGTGCCCCGGCCCTACCGCACCGAACAGGCACGCCGGGACGCCTGCGTCGGCCGGCTCCGCACCTGCGATCACCACCGCCGACACACCGCACTCGCAGGCAAGCCACCCGCCGGCCGTGTCCCGTCCACGGTCCACAGCCGCTCCACGCCCGTGATCGGGCCCGGAGTACCCCGCCCGTGCCCGTGTCGGAGAAATCCCTCCGACCTTCTGGAACAGGCTTCAGCGGCGCGTGCCGCGTGGGAAGTCGGCCGGGCCGACTTCCCGCGCCGGCGTCACCGTGTGCCGAATCCCTCCTCGACCAGGCGGGTGGCCCAGCGGGTCAGGGCCGGGGCGAGGGGCGGGTGGGTGAGGCCGGCGCCGGCGGCGAGGCGATCGGCGGAGTCGGTGTCGTAGCGGTCCTCGGAGAGGAAGGTGAGGGTCTCCGGATCGGCGCCGGTGAGGACGCGGGGGAGGCGGCGGACGAGGGGGACGGGGATCAGGGCGCGGGGCGGGCGGACGCCGAGGTGGCGGGCGAGGAGGGCGATCAGCTCGGGGAGGCAGGGGGTGGTGGGGTCGAGGACGGTGTGGGCCGCGAGCGGGTCGCGGTCGTGCTCGGGCACGGCGGCGAGGAAACGGGCCAGGTGGTCGACGGTGACGACGGGGAGGAAGGTGTGCCGGGTGCCGGGCAGCAGGGGGAGGCGCCCGCGGTGGAGTTGGCGGACGAGCTGGGCCGGGCCCAGGTACTGGCCGGCCTCGCCGGTCCGGGAGTGGCCGATGACGCTGCTGGGGTTGACGGTGGTGAGCGGGACGCCGAGGCGGGGTGCGGTGACCCGGACGGCGGCGTCGCCGAGGTGCTTGGAGGCCTCGTAGGCGCCGAGGCGGGTGTAGAGGGTGGCGGTGGCGGAGGGGTCGAGGGGGTACCGCGGCCGCGGGTCGCGGCCGACGCGGTAGCCGGAGAGGTGGACCAGGCGGCGCAGCCCGGGCCGGGTGGCGGACCAGTGCAGGGCGTGCAGCGCGCCGTGGACGTTGGCGGGTTCGGCCTGGGCGCGGGTGAGGCCGAAGGCGTAGCGGGCGGCGAGGTTGTGGACGTCGCGGACCTCCCCGAGCCGGGCGTCGTCCTCGGGGGAGAGTCCGAGGCCGGGGCGGGTGAGGTCGGCGGTGACGGTGGTCGGCGCGGTGCCGTCCGCGCCGTGGTCGCGCAGCCACCGGCGCAGGGTGTCCGCGCCGGCGGTGTCGCGGACGGCGGCGGCCACCGGCTCGCCGCGGCCGAGCAGTTCGAGGACGAGCCAGCGGCCGAGGAAGCCGGTGGCGCCGAGGACGAGGGTCCGGGGCGGTGGGGTGGGGGGCACGGTGAACTCCAGGGATTCAGAATCAGTAGACCGGTCTGCATATTTTTCGGGCGTGGGCGGGCGGCGGCGCGGAACGGCCCGCCGCCCGCGCTCCGGCTACCGGCAGCCGAGCAAGTGCCGGACGGCGTGCCGGGCGTGGTCCAGTGGCTCGCGGCTGCGCCGGACGGAGGCGAGCAGGACGGCCCCCTCCAGCAGGGCGAGCGCCTGCCCGGCGGCGGCCGCGGCCTGCGCCGGGCCGAAGCCTTCGCGCTCCAGGCGGTCGGCCAGGACCTGCTGCCAGCCCGCGTACAGCCCGGCGCAGACCGTCCGTAGGGTCTCGTTGGTGCCGGCCACCTCCAGGGCGACGGTGGCGATCGGGCAGCCGCTGGTGTAGTCCGAGCGCTCCAGGCGCTCGGCGAAGGCCTCGATCAGCTGCTCGGCGAGGGTGGCGGTGTCGGCGCCCTCGCCGGCCAGGGCCGTGAGCAGCGCCTCGACCTCCTGGCCGGCCTGGGTGAGCGCGGCGGCCACCAACTGGTCCTTGCCGCCGGGGAAGTGGAAGTAGAGCGAGCCGCGCGGGGCGCCGGTGGCGGCCACGATCCGGTTGAGTCCGGTCCCGAAGTAGCCCTGCGCCTCGATCAGTTCCCTGGTGCCGGCGATCAGCCGGGCCCGGGTCTCCTCGCCCTTGACTCCCATGCGGTGATAGTAGACCGGTCTGCATATTTTTGTCGACGGGCCGCCGAGGCTGCTCCGGCGGTCCTCCGGCGGCCTTCCGGTGATCCTTCGGGAGTCCCCCGGAGAGGCGCTCGGGCCCTTGTCAGAAGCGGAGTTGGGGAGGGTAGCCGGTCCAGTGCAGCTCCTGCGGCAGGTGGCCCTGGTCGTTCAGCAGCAGCACGGCGGGCGGCCGGCCGGGGGTGTAGCGCAGGACGGTCAGCGCCGCGTTGGCCGCGTTGACGCCGAGCCAGCGCCAGGCCGGGGCGTCCAGGGCGTGCCGGACCAGCCAGCCGACCAGGAAGGCGTGGGTGACGACCAGCTCGTGCCGCTCCTCGCGGCCCGGCACCGGCCCGGTGAACCGCTCGACGGCCCGCCGCGCCAGCGCGGCGCCCTGCTCCCGCTCCTGCGCCGTGGTGGTCGAGAGGAAGTTCAGCAGGAACTCGGCGCTGTCCTCGGGGAGTTCGTCCCGCTCGGGCACGTACGGCACGAAGTCCCCGGCCTCCTCGCACTGCCGCGGCCGCACGCCGGTCAGCTGCTCCGCGACCAGCCGCGCGGTCTCGGCGGCCCGGGGCAGCGGGCCGTGGTGCAGCACCGAGACCGGACGGCCGGCCAGCCGCCGGCCCAGCAGGGCGGCCTGCCGGCGTCCGGCGGCGGTGAGCCCGCTGCCGTCGCCTTCGGAGGCGGCCTCGCCGTGGCGGGCCAGGTAGAGATAGCGGGTGGCGAGGTCGGTCATGCTCGGGGGCTCCTCACGGTGGGCGAAGATCGATTCGCCCCGGAGTGACGCGCCGCGGGCCGTGCCCGGTTCCGGATCAGGTCGTGCCCGTTCCGGCCCGGGGCGTGCCCGTTCCGGCCCGGACGGTGCCCGGTTCTGCCTCAGTCCGCGTGGGCCTCGTCCAGCAGCGCCAGCTCCTCGGCCGACAGCCGCAGTGCCCCGGCGGCGATGTTGTCCTCCAGGTGCGCCACGTCGCCGGTGCCCGGGATGGCCAGCACGTGCGGGCCGCGGTGCAGGGTCCAGGCCAGCCGCACCTGCGCGGTGCTCACCCCGCGCGCCTCGGCCACCGCCCGGACCTGGGCGGGCTCGGTCTCGGCGGCGCCGCCCTCCCGCCCGGCCCCGGCGATCGCGTAGAAGGGGACGAAGGCGATGCCCTGCTCCCCGCAGATCCGCAGCACCTCGTCCTGCGCCGGCGTGGCTCCGATGCCGTACGGGTTCTGCACGCAGACCACCGGCGCGATGGTCTGCGCCTCGGCGAGCTGGTGCGGGTGGACGTTGGACAGGCCCAGTCGGCGGATCAGCCCGGCCCGGCACAACTCGGCCAGCGCGCCGAAGCGTTCGGCGACCGAGTCGGTGCCGAGGACACGCAGGTTCACCAGGTCGAGGTGGTCGCGGCCGAGCTGACGCAGGTTCTGCTCCACCTGGGCGCGCAGTCGCGCGGGGGTGCGGGCGTGCTCGACCCACTCGCCGTCGAGGCCGCGGCCGGGGCCGACCTTGGTGGCGATCACCAGGTCGTCGGCGTACGGCGCGAGCGCCCGGTTGATCAGCTCGTTGGCGGAGCGCAGCGGCGAGAAGTAGAAGGCGGCGGTGTCGATGTGGTTGACGCCCAGCTCGACCGCGCGGCGCAGCACCCGCAACGCCTGCTCGCGGTCGCGGGGGACGGCGTGCGGGACGAGTGCCGGGCCGGTCTGGGGCAGACGCATGGTGCCGAAGCCGATCCGGTGGACGGTGCGGTCGCCGAGCTTCCAGGTACCGGAGGCGGCGGCGGTGACGGGGGTGACGGGCGTGACGGGGGTGTTCGCAACTGCGCTCGAAGTCATGCCCATGATGATCACTGCTGCACCGGCCTGAGTGCCAACGATTCGACCAGGTGTGAATCCACGGGGGTGGGGCTTGGCGGCCGAACTGCCGTTCACGGCGGGCGACCTGGCGCGGATGCGCGTCGCGGTCTCCCCGATGCGGGAGGTCGGGCCGAGCCTGCGGCTGCGCCACCGCACCCGCCCGCCGCCAGGGCCCACGACCCGGGCGGGCCTCCCGCTGGTGCCGTCCGTCTTCACCGGCCCGGCGCTCCGCACCCGTCCGGCCCCGCCGGACCCGCTGCAGCTCGCCCGTCCGGCGCGCGGCACCGGCCCCGTGTGGGGGCCATCGCCCCCGGCCTCCACGGTGGAGCTCGCCCGGCGCACCGGGTTGTCGGCGCCCGCGGTGTCCCAGTACCTGACGGCCCTGCGGGACGCCGGCCTGGTCGGCGCCCACCGGCCGGGCGGTCGGTGCTGTACGCGCGGACGGCGTCGGCGGAGGGGTGAGCGGGTGTTGCTCCGTGCGCCGGCGTGTCGCCGCCCCGGATGCCGGTGTCGTCGGGCCGCGGGCGCCGGACGGCCGTAATGTGCGGGACATGACATCCAATCAAGGTTCCCGGCAAGATCCCCGGCGAGGGCGGCCGCGCCCCCCCCCCCCCCCCCCGCGGGGCCCGCGGGGCCCTGGGGGGCCCGCCCGGGGGCGGGGCGGCCGACGCGCCCGGCCCCGGCGCCGGGGCCCCCCGCG
>NZ_JBSHAP010000180.1:0-14162 GCF_053611565.1 Kitasatospora sp. NPDC054795 | reverse complement strand
GTCCCGGGCGCACCGTCCTGCTCCTCGCCGGAGCTGTCGCGGAGGTTCCTAGGGCTTCGGCGGAGCCGGGGCACCCGCGCCCCGGCCGGCCTTGACGCCGTTCACCATCGCCTGGTGGATCGCCCGCGCGGTGCTCTCGTCGCCCGCCGGCACCGGACTGCCGGCGACCGTGTACCAGTCCAGCGCGCCGGTGTACTGGACGGTCAGCCTCGCCTCGCCGTCCACCCAGGTGGTGTGCACGGTGAGGTCGCCGGAGATGGGGCCGACCTCGGTGGTGGTCACCCCACCGGGGCCGCTGATGATCGATTGGGTGGTCCAGGTCGCCCACGACGTGCGCGGGTCCGCGGACGGCCGGGCCTGGCGGTTGCCTTGGTCGTGTTCGGTCATGCGCCTATCCTCCCCCGCGGGTGGCCCGCCGCCGGAGCAGCGGCACCCGCGGTCGCGGCGACCGCCCGGTCCCACCGGGCGGTCGAGTCGGTACGGCGGACGATTCAGTCGGGTTGGCCGGGTTCGTCCAGCATGGGGGCGCCCTCCGCCCTGGAGGTGTCCTGCGCGTGCAGGTTCTGCATCGAGGGGATGCCCTCCTCGGGGTCCGCGGCGCGGACGTCCTCGTCGTCCTCGGTGCTCACCTTGGACCGGTCGCTCATGTCGGTCATCGCGGGCTCCGTCTCCTCGGCCGGTCCCGGCGCGCCAAGTCGCGGGCGCGGCAGGACCGGAGGTGTCTCTTCGCCCCTCCAGCCTGCCTCCGCCCCGGCGCCGGGGCCAGCCGGGTGACCCGACGAGCCTCCGTGGACCTCACCCGGACCTCACCCGCCCGACCTCACCCGGTCGTCACCAGGTGACGGGCAGTGACCGCATGCCGTAGATGAACGATTCGGTGCGGAACGCCAGCTCGTCGAGGGGGACGGTCAGCCGCAGCCCGGGCAGCCGCCGGAACAGCGTGGCCAGCGCGATCTGCAGCTCGGCGCGGGCGAGCGGTTGGCCGAGGCACTGGTGCACGCCGAAGCCGAAGGCCAGGTGCCGCCGGGCGTCCCGGTCCAGGTCCAGCTCGTCGACCGGCAGCCGGTCGGCGCCGCCGAACACCTCCTCGTCCCGGTTGGCGGTGGAGAGCATCGCGATCACGCCCTCCCCGGCGCGGACCGTGGTGCCGCCCAGTTCCACGTCCTCCAGCGCCACCCGGGCCACCCCGGTGTGGACGATGGTGAGGTGGCGCAGCAGCTCCTCCACCGCGCCGGGCAGGGCCGCCGGGTCGGCCAGCCTGGCGATCTGCTCGGGCCGGTCCAGCAGCAGGGCGGTGGAGAGCGAGATCATGTTCGCGGTCGTCTCGTGCCCAGCGACCAGCAGCAGGAGGCCGGTGCTGGCGACCTCGCGCGGGGTGAGGTCGTCCCGGGCGGCGAGCCGGCTGATGATGTCGTCCCGCGGCTCCGTCCGCTTGCGGGTGGTCAGTTGCTCCAGGTAGTCCAGCATCTCGTCCCGGGCCGCCAGGCGCTGCTCGATCGTGCTGGCGTTGCTGAGCAGCGTTTGGCTGATGCCCTGGAAGAACTCGTGCTCCTCGTACGGGACTCCGAGCAGCAGGCAGATCACCAGGGAGGGGACGGGCAGCGCGAAGTCGGCGACCAGGTCGGCCTCGGTGCGGCCCCCGGTCATGGTGTCCAGCGCCTCGTCCACGATCCGCTGGATGTCCGGGCGCATCGCCTGGACCCGTTTGACCAGGAAGTCCCCGGTGACCATGCGGCGCAGCCGGGCGTGCTCGGGGTCGTCGAGGTTAAGGAAGCTCGGGGTCTTGGAGATCTGCTCCCGGTCGCCGGTGATCAGCAGCGGGAAGGACGGGTGGCGTATGTCGGCGCTGAACCGGCGGTCGGACAGGATGGTGCGGACCTCGGCGTAGCCGGTGGCCAGCCAGCAGGGCTCGCCGCCGGGCAGGTCGGCGCGGGCCAGCGGTGCGGCGGCGGCGGCCTCGGTGTACGCGGGCGGCGGGCCGAACGGGCAGCCGGCGGAGTGCCGGGCCGGGAGCGGGACGGCGGGGACGATGGGCGTGCTCGTCAAGGCGGGGTCTCCTTGCGTCGCGATGGTTCTCCGGTGGGGGTGGTGTGGTGACCGGACGTCGGTCAGGGGGCCGTCGCGCTGTCCGGAACGGCCCGGCCTCGGCCTACTCGGCCTGTGCGGGCCCGTCCTCGACCACGGTGATCGCGCCGCCCGGGCAGAGCTGGGCGGCCAGTCTGAGATCGTCGAACTGGTCCGGCCGGAACGAGGTCTGACGGAGTCTCACCAGACTGTCGTGGTCGTCCTGGTCGAAGACCTCGGGAACGTTCGTGACGCACATCCCGGAGCTGCAGCAGCGGTCCCGGTCGACATTCACCCGCATGGTCGGGCACCTCTCACCAGTGCGCCGCCGGCTGCCCGGCGGCCGCCTCTCGTTGTCATTGCCAACCTAACCGGGGTTGCTCCGCCCACGGAGGGCGCGGTGGCGGGATCACCGAGAATGGCCGATTCGGCTCCCGTCGGAGCCTCCGGGCGGTGAACCAGGTTTGAATTGACGCCGTGGTGACACGTGTGCGTCCCGCAGCCACCGGCCCCGGATCCGGCCCGGATCCGGCCCGGCACGTGGCCCTTCGCCGGCCCTTCGGCGACGGCTCACCGCCCTTGCCGGCGGTTCACAGCCCCTCGGCGGCGGCGATCTCCCGTACGGTCGCGACGGTGTCGGCCTCGTCGGCGCTCTTGTCCGGCCGGTAACGCACCACCCGGGCGAACCGCAGGGTGAGACCGGCCGGATAGCGGGAGCTGCGCTGCACCCCGTCGAAGGCGATCTCGACGACCAGTTCCGGTCGGACCCGCACCGTCCAGGCGTCCCGCCCGGTCTCCCGGGCCAGCAGTTCGGCGGTCTGCCGGGCGAGCGTCTCGTCGGTCAGGCCCTTGAAGGTCTTGCCGAGCATCACCCACCGGCCCAGCCCCGGTTCGCCCGCCGCCCGGGCGCCCAGGTGCAGGTTGCTGAGGAAGCCGCGCCGCCGCCCGCTGCCCCACTCGGCGGCCAGCACCACCAGGTCCAGGGTGTGCCGGGGCTTGACCTTGATCCAGCCCGCGCCGCGCCGCCCGGCCGCGTACGGGGCCGCCGGATCCTTCACCAGCACGCCCTCGTGGCCGAGCGCCAGCGTCTCCCGGAAGAAGGCCAGCGCCCGGTCGCGGTCCCAGGTCTCGACGCGGGCCGGCCGCAGGCCGTCCGGCACCGCCTCGGCCAGCGCCGCCCAGCGCTCCCGGCCGGGACGGTCCACCAGGTCTTCGCCGTCCCGGTGCAGCAGGTCGAAGAAGTAGGCGTCGAGCGGGACTTCGGCACGCAGCCGGTCCGGCTCCCGCCGGGAGGCGGTGCGTGCGGCGGTCTCCTGGAACGGGCGCGGCCGGTCGTCCGGGCCGAGCGCGATCGCCTCACCGTCCAGCACCGCCGAGCGCAGCGGCAGCGCCAGCGCGGCCTCGGCCACCTCGGGGACGCGGGCGGTGATGTCCTCCAGGCCGCGGGTGAACACCGCGACCTCCCCGCCCTCCCGGTGCACCTGCACCCGGACGCCGTCCAGCTTCCACTCCACCGCGGCCGGGCCGGTGCGCTCCAGTGCGGTGGCCACGTCCGGCGCCGAGGCGGCCAGCATCGGCCGCACCGCCCGTCCCACCTCCAGCCGGAACGCCGCGAGCGCCGGCTGCCCATCGGTCAGCGCCGCCTGCGCCACCGCGCGGGCCGACCCCCGGAACATCAACGCCCGCCGCACCGCCGCCGCCGCCGGTACCCCGGCCGCCCGCGCCACGGCGTCCCCCACCACCGCGTCCAGCGCCCCCTGCCGCAGGTCCCCGACCAGCACCGCCCGCAGGAACCCCTGCTCCACGGCGGTCGCCCGAGCGAACAGCCCGTGCAACAAGCGCCGCCGCTCCGCCTGTGCCCCCGTCCCGTGCACCTCCGCGATCAGCTCCAGCTCCCGCTCCACCTCCCGGACCCCGAGCGAGGCCTGCGCCGCCGGCTCCGGCAGCCCCCGCAGCGCCGCGGGCCCGACCCCGGTCCGCAGCCGCTGCGACTCCCCGGACAGCAGGGCGACCGCCGCCGTCGCCTCCACCGGCCCCAGGCCCCGCAGACAACCGGCCAACAACTCCGTCTTCGCCCGCCGTCCGGCCTCCGCCGCCACCTCCCGCGACACCGACGCCAGCCGCAGCAACCCCGCCACAGCACCACCTCCACCCCCCTCAGCATCCGCCCCGGCCGCCGGCCCCGCACCACGGCCGGCGTCCCGCGCCGTCCGCTACCTCCACTTCCCGGGCAAGGAGGAGCTGTTCCGGGCCGGGGGTCACGACCCCGCCCCTCCCGCCGCCCCTCCCGCGCGGCACTGAGCGCCCGTCGCCGCAAGGCGCCGCGATGGCGCGGGGAGCGGGTGCTCTTGGCCGGGCCGGTGATCGGCGGCGGAGCGACGGGGCGTCATGCTGAGGGCCCGCACCACCTTCCGAGTGATGGAGACCGAGATGAGCGACATCCCCACGACCCGCTGGAGCGTCGGCGCGCCCGAGGCCGGTGACTTCGCGGCCTGGCGCGAACTGTTCCGTGGGTACGGCGAGTTCTACCGGGTCCCGGTTCCGGAGGAGAAGGCCGAGCTGGTCTGGTCCTGGCTGATGGACCCGGGGCACGAGGTGGCGGGGCTCCTGGTGCGGGACGGCGACGGTAGGCCGGTCGGCCTCGCGCACTACCGGCCGTTCGCGCGACCTCTGCACGGGGCCGTCGGCTGCTTCCTGGACGATCTGTTCGTGGCGCCCGAGGCCCGGGGCGGCGGCGCGGTGGACGCGCTGTTGGGCCGGCTGCGGGAAATCGCGGCGGAACGCGGCTGGAACACCGTCCGCTGGATCACCTCCGAGGACAATTACCGGGCCCGCGGAAAATACGACAAGGTTGCCGTCCGGACCAGGTTCCTCACCTACGACATGGCCCCGGAGGCACCGGTCGGCTGATGCCGCGGCCCGACCGCCGGACATTCGTTCGGAGTTTCTGTTATCGGCGCCCGGCCGGGAGGTCTCCCATGTGTCGACACCCGACCAGTCGACCCGGAACAGAAAGCGTGGCCACGTGAACAGCGACGACAGGACGACCATCCTCCCGGCGAGCGGAGGCGGCGCCGGCAGCGACAGCGGGAGTGGAACCGGCGGCCGCTCCGGCGGCCGGGCGGCACGGCGGGCTGCCGAGCGGCACACCGGGCGCGGCCGGCGGGCGCGTCGGCGCGGCGGGATCGTGCCGGTCACCGCGGTCGTCGCGGCCGTGGCCGGTACCGGGCTGTTCGCCGCGCTGGCCGGCGCGGGCTACGCGGCGTACGGCGGCAAGCAGACCGACCGGGACACGGCGGGCCGGTCGCTCTCCGCCGACATGCTGATCTCCGCGGAGCTGGGCACGCGCGAGGGCATCCAGGTGCCCGGCGCCGGCGGGACGAACCCGGACGTCCTTCCCCCGGCCACCCCCACCGCCACCGACCCGGCGGCCGTTCCGAGCACCTCGCTCACGCCGACCACGACCGCTCCGGCCTCCCCGGCGGCCGCGGCCACCGCCGCCCCGAACGCCGCGCCCACCCCCACGGCCTCCGCGCCCAAGGAGGCCTCGAACGCCGCCCGGGCCGCCACGGGCGGCTTCCCGTTCCCGCCCAAGCGGCCCACCGCGGCCCCGCCGGCGGGCGGCGGCGCGGCTCCGTCGTACGCCCAGCAGGTCGTGGACCTGGTCAACGTCGAGCGCGGCAAGGCCGGCTGCGGGCCGGTCAGCGCCGAGCCCCGGCTGACGAGCGCCGCCCAGGCGCACAGCGACGACATGGCCAACCGCAACTACTTCGACCACGCCAGCCCCGAGGGTTACCACGCCGACCACCGGATCGAGGCGGCCGGCTACAGCTGGAGCACCTGGGGCGAGAACATCGCCCGCGGCCAGAAGGACCCGGCCGACGTGATGAAGTCCTGGATGAACAGCCCCGGCCACCGGGCCAACCTCCTCAACTGCTCGTTCAAGCAGCTCGGCGTGGGCGTGCGGACCGGCGCCAACGGTCCGTGGTGGACCCAGGTGTTCGCGTCCCCGGAGTGAATCGGCCTGGCCTGGCCCGGTCCGGTCCGGGCTCCGGCTCGGGCCGAGTAGTCCGGACCGATTTTCCGATTCCGTGCACATTGTTGTTATCTGATCACTCCACACGGGTCTCCGAGGAGGCAGCGGCGGACGGATACACGGCAAGACGGAGTGCGGACCATGAACGCTGATGTGCAGAACAGGACCGGAACCACCCTGGTGCTGGCGGCGCAGGCAGGTGACCGGCAGGCCCAGGAGGCGCTGGTCGCCGCCTGGCTGCCGCTCGTCTACAACGTGGCCGGCCGCGCCCTCGGCGGCCACGCCGACGTGGACGACGTCGCGCAGGAGACCATGATCCGCGCCCTGGACGGCCTGGACGGGCTCCGCGAACCGGAGTCCTTCCGGTCCTGGCTGGTCGCCATCACCATGAACCAGGTGCGCCGCCGGCACGCCGCCGGCCAGCAGCAGCCGACCGTCGGCGGGCTGGACGAGACCTGGGAGGTCGCCGATCCCCGGGCCGACTTCACGGACCTCACCATCCTGCGCCTCGGCCTGTCCGGCCAGCGCCGCGAGGTGGCCGAGGCCACCCGCTGGCTGGACCCGGACGACCGGGAGCTGCTCGCCCTCTGGTGGCTGGAGGCCGCCGGCGAACTGACCCGTGCCGAACTCGCCGACGCCCTCGACCTGAGCCCGCAGCACACCGCCGTGCGCGTACAGCGGATGAAGAAGCAGCTCGAAGCGGGCCGCATCGTCGTCCGCGCGCTCTGTGCCTACCCCCGCTGCCCCGGACTGACCGAGCTCACCGCGGGCTTCGACGGCACCCCGAACTCGGTCTGGCGCAAGCGCATAGCCCGCCACATCCGCGACTGCGCCGACTGCGACGGCCTCGGCCGGGACCTCTTCCCGGCGGAGGGACTGCTGGCCGGCCTCGCCCTGGTGCCGATCCCGCTCGACTGGCCCGTGCTGCTGCACTTCCAGCACACCGCGGCCGCCGTCGTCTCCTCGGCGGCCGCCACCGGAACGGGAGCCTCCACCGGAGCGGGGGCCGGGGCTCACGCCGGTGCCGGGGCGCATGCGGGAGGGCACGGCGGCTGGGCCGGCAGCGCGGCCCGCAAGGCCGTCCTGGCGAGCGGGGCGGCCGCGGCGGTCGCGGTGACCACCCTGGCCCTGGTCTGGCCGCAGGCCGAACCCCCGCAGCCGACGGCACCCGAGCCCACCGCTCCGGCCGCGGCACCGGACACCCCGACGGCCGCCGCCGCACCCGCTGCCGTCGCCCCCGAGCCGACCCCGCTGTCCGCGGAGAGCCCGACGGCGACGGCGACGCCCGCAGCGACGCCCACCGCGACCCGCACCGCCGCCGCGACACCGCAGCCCAACCCGGAACGCCAGCTGGTGGATCTGGTCAACGCCGAACGCGCCAGGGCGGGTTGCGCTCCGCTGCGGATCGACCCCCGGTTGCACGGCACGGCCCAGAAGCACGCGGACGACATGGCCACCCGCGGCTTCTTCGACCACGTCAACCCGGAGGGCGTCCGCACCGAGGCCCGGATCACAGCTGCCGGCTACCGCTGGTCCCAGTGGGGCGAGAACCTCGACCGGGGCCCGACCACCGCGGCCGCTGTCTTCGCCCGCTGGATGGACGGCGGAATCCACCAGTCCAACATGCTCGACTGCGGATTCAAGGACATCGGCGTCGGCTTCGCCACCAGCTCCGCCGGCACCCCCTACTGGACCCAGGACCTCGGAGCCCCGATGTCCTGAACCGTGACCGTGACTGTGACCGGGGCGGTGGGCTCCGGCGCCGGACTACGCGGGCGTGGCCGCCACCAGGCCGTTCGCCGACCCGGTCACATAGCCGGTGGCGTCCCCGAGGACGCCGCCCGCGTCACCGACCTGCCCGGGCACCACGTCCGGAGCGCTGCTCAGGGGCCCGGGCAGTCCCTCCTGCCCGCCCACGGCACTGGCGTGCGCACTCGGCGCGGTGAGGGAGGCCACGACACCAACGGCGAGCGAGGCAACGGCGAGCATGCTGCGCTTCTTCATGGCCGGTCCAACGACGCTGCGCCGGAAGGGTTACGGCCCGGACCTGTTGCGGGCCCGCGGCAGGGGTGTCCGGAAGCGTTGGACGGCCCGCGAACCGACCGGGACTCTGCCGGGCGGCGGGCGGGCCGTGGGAACCACCATGGCCCCACCCGCCCCTGCCGGTCAGGGGCGCGTACGGTGCGACCGGACGCACGGCGGCGCGCCGGGCGTGCACCAGCAGCCCCAGCCGCGCCGTCAGAGCGTTCCGGAGCCCCGCGCCACCCCGGGCCCGCCCGCCCCTGCGGCCCCACGCTCCCAGGCCGAGGGCCCGGGAACCGCCACCCCCGCAACGCCCGGCGCGGCCGGAACCGCCGGCACCGCCCCCGCCGGGCCGACCGCGCCCACCACCCAGTCCGGATGCCCCGGCATCGGCGGCGTCCGCAGCCCGTACAGCCAGTCGTGGAGGAAGCCGCGCAGGTCCTGCCCGGACACCGCGGAGGCCGTCCGCACGTAGTCCTCGGTGGTCGCGTTCCCGTACCGGTGGGTGCCCAGGAAGGTGCGCTCGATCCGGCCGAAGGCCTCCGCCCCGACCTTCTCCCGCAGCGCGAACAGCACCAGCGCGCCGCCGGTGTACCGCTGGCTGTCGAAGAGGTCGGCGGCGGTGGGGGAGGCGACCGGCCCGGAGTCGTGCCGCCACTGGTCGCCCAGCCCGTAGACGTGGCGCATCCGGTCGACCAGCGTGGTGTGGCCCCAGGCGTCCGGCCACCCGCGCTCGTAGCGGTACATCAGCCCGTAGAAGTCGGCGTGGCCCTCGTTGAGCCAGAGGTCGGACCACCGGGCGGGGGAGACGCTGTTGCCGAACCAGGAGTGGACCAGCTCGTGCATCATGTGCGAGCCGATCGCCGGCTCCGCCTGTCGCAGGAAGTCCGGCTTGTACAGGGTGAGCGTCTGGGTCTCCAGACCGGTGAAGGCGAACGCGGCCGGGTCGTCCGAGTCGACCGGCAGGATCCCGTACACCTCGAACGGGAACCGCCCCAGGTGGGCTTCCGCCCACACGAGCTGGCCGGGGGTGAGGGCGAGCGCGGGCTCCAGCTCGGCGGCGCGGGCGGTCGGCACGACGTCGCGCAGGGGCAGGCCGTGCGGGCCGGTGCGCTCACGCACGGTGTAGTCGCCGACCGAGACCTGGACCAGTTCGGTGGCCATCGGCTCACGGGGGGCGTACCGGCGGGTGGTGCGGCCGTCGCCCAGCCGCTCGGTGGCCGTCAACTCGCCGTTGGCCACGCCGAGGAGAGCGTCCGGGGCGGTCACCGCGATGGTGAACCGGGCCTTGTCGCCCGGGTGGTCGTTGCACGGGAAGACGGTGTGCGCGCTGTTGGGCTGGCCGGCCACCGCGAAGCCGTCCGGGGTGGGGACCCAGCCGGTGTGCGGCAGCGCGGCACGGGGATCGGCGCTGTACTCGACGGTGAGCCGGGTGACGGCGCCCGGCAGGAACGGCCCGGCCGGGGTGACCGTCAGCTTCTCGTCGTGGGCCGCGAAGTCCGCCGGCCGTCCGTCGACCCGGACGCCGTGCACGGTCAGCCCGAGCGCGTCCAGCTCCAGCCGGGCGAGGGCGCGGTCCGGCCGTACGGTGATCACGGCCGTGCCGTCCACCGTCCTGGTCCCGGCCCGGTACTCGAAGGCCAGGTCGTACCCGAGTGCCCGGTACCCGCTGTTCCCGAGCGAGGGGAAGACCGGATCGCCCGGCCCGTCGGCGGCGTGGGCCGTCGGCACGCTCGCGGAGAGCACGACCGCGCTGAGCACGAGCGAGGGGAGGAGACCGGCGCGGGGCCTGAACAAGGGTGATCACCGCACTTCACGAGACTTCACGAGCGGGAGCGGGGGCGAGGGCGGGGGCGAGGGCGGGAGCCGCCGGAATGGGGGAGCCCGGCCACGGATGCTAGTGGACCGCCGCGGCGGCCCGGGCGCGATCGATGTGCTTCGACGACGCACCGTGGTCCCCCGGACGGCCCAGCGTGATGGCGCGGCCGCCGCACGCGGTCTACCGTGAGGAGTGCATCGTCCCCTGACGGACGATCCACGGCCGTCGGAAAACCTGGCCAGGTCCGGCGGCCGTACTCTGTTGCCCGGGCACCGTGTGCCCGGCCGCACCCCGTAGGCTGGCGGCTCTGACGACGCCCGCGTACCGGATGCCAGGAGCCGCCGTGACCAGCCCAGCTTCACCCGTCCTGGTGATCGGCGAGTGCGTGGCCGACATCGTCCGATCGGGTGCGGAACCGGACCGGGTGCACCCCGGCGGCAGTCCCGCGAACGTCGCCTACGGCCTGGCCCGGCTGGGCCGCCCGGCGGTGCTGCTCACCGAGCTGGGGCCGGACGCCAACGGCCGGCTGATCCGGCGGCACCTGGAATCGGCGGGTGTGCGGGTGCGGGCGGCCGTGGTCGCCCGGACGCCCTCGGCGGTGGTGGAGCTGGACGGGCAGGGGCGGGCCCGCTACACCTTCGACATCCGCTGGACGCTCCCGCCGACCGAACTGGCCGAGCCGCCCGCCGCGATCCACCTCGGCTCGATCGCCGCGGTCACCGAGCCCGGCGCGGGCTCGGTGCTGGCGCTGGTCGAGCGCTGGCGCGGGCGGGCGCGGATCAGCTACGACCCGAACGTGCGCCCGGCGCTGATGGGCGACCGGGCCGAGTCCGTCCGCCGGGTCGAGCGCTGGGTGGCGCTGAGCGACCTGGTCAAGGCCAGCGACGAGGACCTCGCCTGGCTCTACCCGGGCGAGCGGCCCGAGGCGGTCGCCGAGCGCTGGCTGGGCCTCGGCCCGGCCGTGGTCGCGGTCACCCTCGGGGCCGAGGGCGCGTTCGCCCGCACCGTAGAGGGAGGTCACGTCGAGGCCGCGGCCCTCCCGGTGCCGGTCGCCGACACCGTGGGTGCCGGCGACTCCTTCATGGCCGCCTTCCTGCACGCCCGCACGGCCGGAGCCGACCTCGCGGTCTGCCTCACCCACGGGGTGACGGCGGCCGCGCTGACCGTCGCCCGCCCGGGCGCCAACCCGCCCTCGGCGGCCGAACTCGCGGCCGCCCTGACGGACGGGCCGCCGTCCAACGCCCCGGCGAGTGCCGGTTAGGCGGGCCCAACCCGCCTACCGCGCAGGGGCGGTGAGGTCCTTCCCGTACCAGACCTCGGCGTACGGGCCGCTGCTGTAGGCGGGGATCTCCCGGTACCCGTTGCGCAGGTAGAGCGCGCGGGCCTCGGTCAGGTCGAGGCGGGTGTCGAGGACGATCCGGTCCGCACCCAGGGAGCGGGCGGCCCGGTCGACGGCGGCCAGCAGCTCGGCGCCGCCGCCGGTGCCGCGCAGGCCGGGGCGGACGAAGACGCGGGTGAGTTCGGCGGTGGTGGCGTCGAGCCGTCGCAGGCCTGCGCAGGAGTGGGCGACGCCGCCGTGACGGCCGATCAGGAAGAGGCCGTCCGGGGCGGCGAGGTCGTCGCTGGGGGAGCCGGCCAGGCCGGACTCCAGCTCCTCGGGGGTGCCCTCCCGGTCGAAGTGCAGGCGGTAGTAGCGGTTGGCCACGTCGTAGTAGTACTCGCGCAGCAGGTCCAGGGCCTCGGGGGCGGTCACGTCGGCGGTGGCGACGGTCCAGGGGGCGGAGCTGCGGGGCGCGGTGTCGGTCATGCGCGCATGATCCACTTCATGGCGCCGCCCCCGCAATCGGTTTTCCCGGCGGCCCGGCCCGGCCCGGCCCGAACCGCCCCGCTCCACCCCGACCGCCCCGCTCCACCCCGGCGGTCCGTCCGGTCGGCCGCCGCCCGGGCAAAGGAACGGCAAGGCTCCGGTGCGTCGTTGCCCCGCGCGGGTGACGTGGGGATTGGCGGTGGTGCGCGGCGGGGGAGCAGTGCAGCTATGAACAGACCATCAGGTTGTCGTATTAGTGGGGGTCTGAGGGGGAATCAGCAGCGCCGGAGCGGCGTACGGACCGGCCTGCTGGCCACCGTCTGCCTCTCCGCCGTCCTCACCGGCTGCGCCGGTCCGGCCGCTCCCGCCCGACCGAATCCCGCCCCGGCCGCCGACGCGAACGCGGCGCCCGCCGCCGAAGCCGCCGCCGCTCCGGAAGGTGCCGCAGCGGCACAGGCCGCCGAGGGCCCCGCCCGCGCGGGCGCCCCGCCCGTGGAGCGGCCGCAGCTGCCAGGCCTGGCCCGCAAGGAGGAACAGAGCGGCAGCGAGGCCACGGCCCGTCAGGAGGTCGCCGCCCGCGCCGCGGTGGAGACCGCGCAGCGCTGGGGCCTGGAACGCCCGCCCCTGAAGGCCCCGCCGCGCCCGGCGACCAGGCCCGCGCTCACCCCGGTGCAGGGCGTCACGCTCGCGGACGGCCGCCCGCCCGTCGTCTACCGGGTCCCGACCGACGACAAGGTGGTCTTCCTGACCGTCGACGACGGCGCCGAGAAGGACCCCGAGTTCTCCCGGATGGCCAAGGAGTTGGGCATCCCGCTCAGCACGTACGTCTCCGACTACCTCGCCCGCGAGAACTACGGCTACTTCCGGGACCTGCACGCCCAGGGCGTGGAGATCAACAACCACACGATCAACCACCGCAACCTGAAGGTGCTGGACTACGAGACCCAGCGCCAGGAGATCTGCAACCAGCAGGACCAGCTGGAGCAGCAGATCGGCGTCCGCCCCCGGCTGTTCCGGCCGCCGTACGGCGAGTACAACGACGACACCCTGCGCGCCGCGGCCTCCTGCGGGGTGGAGGCGGTGCCGCTCTGGAACGAGGAGGCCTTCCCGGACCACATGGAATGGCGCTACGACGACCAGCGGCTGCATCCGGGGGACATCATCCTGACCCACTTCCGGGGCGCCGACGTCTGGAAGGCCTCCATGCCGGACCTGTTGCGCAAGGTCGTCAACGACGTCACCGCGCAGGGCTTCGCCCTGGCCCGGCTGGACGACTACCTGTAGCACCTGTCGGCCGGGGCCACCCGGCCCGCGGCCACCCGGCGGCCGCGGGCCGGGTGGCTCGGGGGTGGGGCAGCGGCTCGGGGCCGGGCGGCTCAGCCGAGCGAGAGGGCGTCGAGGTACACCCAGGCGCCCTCGTGTCGCACGAAGCGGCTGTTCTCGGTGAGCACGCCCTCCTCGCCGCCCTCGGTCCAGTGGGCCCGGAAGGCGACCGTGCCCTGCGCGTGGAACGCGCCGCCCTCGGTGGTGGCGACCACCTCCAGCGCGGTCCAGCGCAGCCCCGGGTCGAAGTCGACCTCCGCGGGCCGGGTGTCCGGGTGCCAGGTGCGCAGCAGGTACGCCTCGTCCTGCGCGGCGAAGGCGCTGAACCGGGAGCGCATCAGGGACTCGGCGGTGGTGGCCGTCGACTGGCCCCGGTGCAGCCGGCCGCAGCAGTCGCCGTAGCCGGCGGAGAGGCCGCACGGGCAGGGGGAGGAGGGCAGCAGCCGCGGCGCGGCGGCGCGGGGAGCGGAACGACGTCGGGACATGCCGTCCATTGTCCCCCACGCGTCGGACGGCTCCCCGGCCGCCCCGCGCACGGCGGGAACGGGCCCGCCCCCGGGCGTACCGGGGGCGGGCCCGTCCGTGTCACCCGGAGGTCCGTTCCCGTGGACCGGCCGGCCCTTCGTCGCGGGCTCCACCGTCCGGCAAGAATCGCGCGGGTTGTGGCGAGCCGCCCGCCACCTGCTGTTCGTCGCTGATAGTAGTTGCCTGGTCGCGGAGCGATCCCCGTCAGGAGCCCGTCCCCCGCAGGCTTCTCCGGCGGGCCGCCTTACAACGTTCGGAGCGGTCATGGGTGGCAGACAGCGTCCGCCGAGAGTGCGGACCCCTCGCCGGGGCAGGCCCGCCGGCGCCCGCCCCCGGGTGAACTCCCGGGCGGACTTCGCCCGCATCGAGGGTTTCCTGGCCTGGGAGGCGGAGGTCGCGGCGGCCGAGCGGGACGCCCGCGCGTTCGCCGCGCAGTTCCCGTGGCTGCCGGCGGCGGAGCGGGAGAGCCTCGAACAGGCCTACGCCGCCGATCGGTTGCGCTACGCCGAGGAGGTCGTCGACCGCGCGGTCGAGCGCTGCCGCCGGCTGGCCGCCCGGTACCGCGT
>NZ_JBSHAP010000179.1:0-14172 GCF_053611565.1 Kitasatospora sp. NPDC054795 | reverse complement strand
GGACACCTCTGAGCTCGCGGCACGCCTGGCCGCCGAGGTCACCTGGCGTCGGCCCGAGACGCCCGAGACGCCCGACGCGGCCAGGACGGCTGCCGCCGGTCCGCCGGCCGCACCTCGGGTGGTCTTCCTGCTCTCCGCGGATGCCACCCCCGGCGAGCCGCGCGATCAGCTGCCGGGCGAGTTGCCGGACGCGCTGCCCGTGCCGGCCGACCACGCCGCGATGGTCCGCGGACAGCTCGCGACGTACCGGCTGCTGGTCCGGGCCGGCGTCACGCCGGACGGGCTGATGAGTTCGGGGATCTCCCGCTACACCGCCCGGTACCTGCGGGGCGATATCAGCGCTGAGGACACCGCCACGCTGCGGCGAGCACGCAGCGGGCAGGACCCGGTGGTGGCGGGCAAGCCGCTGCGGGTGGAGCAGCTCCACGCGGCGGCGGACGAGCAACTCTCCGCCGGCCCCGTGTTGTTCGTGGAGCTGGCGGTCCGCGGCGAGATCAGCGACCGGTTGACGGCCCGTCTCCAGGACCGTGCGGACGCCCGCGTGCTCCGTCTGCGGCCCGGTTCCGACGCCGACGCCGCCGTCCTGGAGCTGCTGGGGCGGTTGTACGAGGAGGGCGTCAGCCTGGACTGGCCGGTGCTGCGAGCCCACCCGTCGGCGGGCCGGGTTCCGCTGCCGGGACATCCGTTCACCGGCGTTCGCTGCTGGGCCAGGCCACTGGGTGAGGTGCTGTCCTCGGGCGAAGCACTCCGTTCGACCACTGCCCCGGCTCCCGTTCCAGCTCCGGCGCCTGCGCCTGCCGCCGAGGAGCCGGTCCGCTCGCCCGGCGCGCGGCGGACCGAGGAACCCGGGACGGTACTGGACTGGCTGCGGGCCACCCTGGTCGAGCTGCTGCACGCGGATGAGGTCCATGCCGGCGCGGACTACTTCTCCATCGGTGGCCACTCCGTCATCGCCCTCCAACTCCTGGAGCGGATACGGGAGCAGTACGGTGCCCGGCTCAGGATGGCCGACATCTACGACCATCCCGTCGTCAGCTCGCTCGCGCGGGCCATCCAGGACCGGGCGCGGCACGCGCCAACGCCGGAACCGCCGACCGCCGCCGCCGCGCCAGCGGCTCCAGTCGTCCCCGGGCCGGTCGGCGCCGAGTTGCCGCCGATCGTCCCCGGCCGGGAGCCGGTGCTGTCGTACGGGCAGGAGCGCATGTGGTTCCACCATCAGCTCGACCCGACGACCACGCTCTACAACCTCCCCGGCGCCTCCCGGTACCGCGGCCCCCTGGACGTCGACACGTTCAGGCTCGCCTGGGAGGACCTGGCGCAGCGCCACGAGGTGCTGCGATCCAATCTCGTCGAGACCGACGGCGTGTCCGGGTTGGAGATCCGGCCCGAACTGGGCGACTTCTTCACGTACCTGGACGCATCGGGTGAGGATGACCCGATGACCGCGGCGGGTGAGGTCATCACCTCCACCGCGCACTGGGTCTTCGACATTGCCAACGACCCGCTCATCCGGGTGACCGTCGTGCGGATCGGTGCTGACGAGCACATCGTCTGCTGGTGCATGCACCATGCGGTGAACGACGGCTGGGCTCCGCAGGTCCAGATGCGGGAGCTGCTGGAGTTCTACACGGCCCGCCTGGAGAACCGCGCCCCCGACATCGAGCCGCTGCCGGTGCAGTACGTGGACTACGCGCGGTGGCAGCGCGAGCTGGTGGCCGACTCCCGCCTCGACGGCGAACTGAGCTACTGGCGCGACCGGCTGAGCGCCCCACCCGCCCTGGCGCTGCCCACCGACCGGCCGCGCCCCGGCCGGATGGACTTCGCCGGTGCGACCCACGGATTCACCATCCCGGGCGCGCTGGTGCAGCGGCTGCGCGAGGTGGGCGCCCAGGAGACGGCCACTCTGTTCATGGTGCTGCTCACTGCGCTCAACGTGCTGCTCGCACGCTGGTCGGGCCAGCGGGACATCGTCGTCGGCACCTCGACCATCGGTCGTAGCCGGCCCGAACTGTGGGGTTTGCTCGGCTTCTTCAACAACACCATCGCACTGCGCTCGGACCTGTCGGGCGACCCGAGCTTCCGTGAGCTGCTGCGCCAGGTGCGCGGGGTGGTGCTCGATGCCCTCGACCACCAGGAGATCCCGTTCGAGAAGGTCGTGCACGAGGTCGTGGCCGACCGTGATCCGAGCCGCAACCCGATCTTCGACGTGATGTACGTACACCAGACGCTGCCACCGGCCACCTCCTTCGGCGAGATCGCCGTCGGACCGGCGCACGACCCGGAACTCATCGCCCACTTCCCCGGACTGCCTCCCGGCACCGCCAAGTTCGACATCTCGGTGGTCGTCGGCGAACTGGCGGACCAGGACGAGATCACGGTCATGATGGAGTACGCGACACGGCTCTTCGACGCCGGCACGATCTCCGCCATGTCCGAGGCGTTCGTGGAGCTGCTGCACGCCGTCGCGGACAACGAGGACACGCGCTACAGCGACCTCCCCGGGGGTCCTCCCGCGGTGACCGGACCGGTTGCGGACCGACCGGACACGCCGCCCGCCCCGGCGGTCCCGGTCGTCGCCCCCGTCGTCAGCTGCCTCGAACTGCGCGGCGAGGTGCGGCTCCCCGCGCTGCGCACGGCGCTGGAAGAACTGGCGCAGCGGCACGAGGTGCTGCGTGCCGGGCCCGCCGAACCAGCGGGGCACGGCTCGTTGCTCGGCGATGGCTTCCTCACCACCGCGGACGTCTCCGGCGAGAGCGAGCCCCTCGTCGCGGCCACGGAGATCGCGCAGGCCGCGGCCGCACCCGTACTCGATCCGGCATCGGGTCACCGGCTCCACGCGCTCCTCGCGACGACGGGCCCGGCCCGGCACATTCTGCTGGTGACCACCCACCAGCAGGCTTACGACGGTGGTCAGCCGGAGGTGTTCTTCCGGGACCTGCTCGCCCTGTACGGCGCCGGCCTGGACGGACGCCGGGCCGAGCTGCCCGAGCTGCCCACGCTGTCCGGCGAGCATGCCGAGCCCAGGAGCGGCCCCCAGCGGGAGGAACAACTCGCTTACTGGAGGCGGACACTGGCGGGACTGGCCGATGGCGCGCCGCCGTTGGACCGTGCCCGGCCCGCCCACGGCACCCGCGCCACCGCCGCCCTCGGCTCCCGGGTGCCCGACGACCTCGCCCGCGCGGTGGGCCGTTCCGGGGTCAGGGAGAGCGTGCTGGCGGCCCTCGCCGCCCTGCTCGCCCGGCACACGGAAGCGGACGAGGCACTCATCGGGCTGACCGGCACGGCGCTTCCCCCCTCGGCGGCCGGCACCCGGGTGGGGACCTTCGCGCGGAGCCTGCCGCTGCGTCTGGAGCTGGCCGACGACCCGTCCTTCGAGAAGCTGATCGATCGGGTGCGGCATGCCGTCACCGGCGCGGAACAGCACCGGGACGTGCCGCTCGCCGACATCGCGCGCGCAGCCGGAGTACCCGACGAGCCCGGCAGGGCACCGCTCTTCGATGTGGCGTACTCCTACCGAGCGCTGCCGGCGGCACTCGGCTCGGTGGCCGGGGTGGAGGCGGCCCCCGTGCGGTGGCCCGGCACGGACGCGGGGCGGCTCACGCTGCCACCCGGCCGCAGCGAACTGGACCTCTCCTGGTCCGTCGTCGAAGGACCGGGCCGGGACGAGTTGTCCATCTCGTTGGACTACCGCACCGAGCTCTTCGACCGATCGAGCGCCCGGGCTCTGCTCGAAGGACTGCTCGCGTTGCTGCGTGCGGCCACCCGCGCCCCCGGCGCACCGCTGTCCGGCCTGTGGCCCCTCCGCACGACGACCAGTACAAGCACGCCCGCGGAGCCGGCCACGGCACGGCCCGCGCACACCGACTGACGTGGCTCGGCCGACGAAGGAGACCTGCAACAGTGGACGATCAGACAGACGTTCAACAGACCGCGCAGACCGTTCCGGCCGGGTCGCTGGTGGGCATCGTCGGCGCGGGCACGATGGGCATCGGTGTGGCGCAGTGCTTCGCCGAAGCCGGCCACCCCGTGGTCGTCGTCGACAACGACGCCGGGGCGCTGGCCTCGGGGCCGGCTCGGCTCCGCGCCGGGATCAGGACGGCCACGCTGCTGCGCCAGGGGTCCCGGCAGGCGCGGGCGGGCGTGCCCGCTCCCCGCACCGAGTCCCTCGTGACCTGGTCCGCTGAGCTCGCCGACATGGCGGCAGCCCTCCTGGTGGTGGAGTGCGCCCGGGAGGACGAGGACATCAAGGAGGGGATCCTCCGCGAACTGGACCGGGTCTGCGGCGCCGAGGCGATCTTCGCGTCCAACACCTCGTGCATTCCGATCAGTCGACTCGGGTCCTTCACCGCCCGCCCCGACCGGGTCATCGGCACCCATTTCATGAACCCGGCACCGCTCAAGGATGCGGTGGAGGTGATCTGTGCGCCGCAGACCAGCGGTCGCACCCTGGAGCGCACGGAGGCGTTCCTCGCCCGCACCGGGAAGCACGCCCTCGTGGTGCGTGACGCCCCCGGCTTCGTCACGAACCGGGTGCTGATGCTGACGCTCAACGAGGCGGCCGCCGTGCTGGGGGAGGGAACCGCCGACGCCGAGACCGTGGACCGCATCTTCCAGGACTGCTTCGGCCACCCCATGGGGCCGTTGCGCACGGCCGACCTCATCGGTCTCGACACCATCGCCGACTCGCTGGAGGTGCTGCGCCGGCACACCGGCGAGGACCGCTTCCGGCCCTGTTCCCTGCTGGCCCGTCTGGTCGCCGAAGGCAACCTGGGACGCAAGTCGGGCCGTGGCTTCTACCAGTACTCACCACAGCAGCTCGTCGCGCGGGGAGGAACCGACCATGGCTGACCGCCAGAGCGCGCCCATGGGCATGTCCCACACCGCCCAGCTCGTGGAGATCCACGGAGACCTGGACCTCACCACGCTGGGCAAGGCGGTCGCCCAGGTCGTGGCCGAGACCACCGCACGGCCGGTGCCTCCCGGCGGCGGGCGACCGGACGGACCGCCCGCCCCGGAGACCTCGGACGGCCTGCCGCTGCCCGTGGTGGACCTGAGCACGGAGGCGGACCCGCGGGGCGCGGCCGACGCGTGGACGCGCGCGGCGCTGGAGCGGGCAGCGGAACCCGCACGGCGTGGTGCCGGGACCGGGCTGCCCTGGTCCACCCAGGCGTTGCTGCGGCTCGGCCCGGACCGTCACCACTGGTTCCACCAGCACCCCCGGGCTGTTGTCGACCGCTTCGGCTGTGCGCTGATCACCCGTCGGGTCTCCGAGGTGTACACGGCGCTCACCGAGGGCGGCTCGGCCACTGACGGCGCCCTGGCCACCCGGGCCCAGCTTGCCGCGGCAGCGGCCGGGTACGCCGGATCTCCCACTCAGCAAGCCGACCGTGCCCACTGGCGGCGGCGGTGCGCCGACCTCCCCGAGCCGGTGACCTTCGCATGGGCTCCCGCCAGGGATGCCGACGGGTTGCGGGCACCGGTGCGCTCCCGCCCGGTGACGCTCGGCACCACCGACACCGAACGCGTGCGTGCCACCGCCCGCTACGGCGGTGTGCCGGTCCGGGCGGTGCTGTGCGCCGCCGTGGCGGCCTACGCCCACCGGCTGAGCAGCGCCACGGACCTGGTGATCGGCATGCCGATGGACGGCCGGCCGAGTCGGGTGAGCAGGCGTGTCCCGCACGCGAGCGATGACATCGTGCCGCTCCGGCTGACGGTACGACCCGCCGCCACCTTCGCCGAGCTCGTCCAGGACGTCGCCCGGGAGTCTCGCGAGGCGGTCAGGCACCAGCGGCTGGGCCACCGGGAGTTGTGCCACGAGGCCGGGGCACCCGACGACCGGTCCCGACTGTTCGGACCGATCGCCGACATCCGCACCCCCGGGACACCCGTGCGGTTCGGTGAACTGTCCGTAGTGGTCCACGACCTGGTGCCCGACCCGGTCCACGACATACGCGTCGTACTCGACGACGACCCCGTGGACCAGCGGCTGCGGATCGTCCTCAGCGGTGCTGAGGATCGCTACTCCGCCGCCGAACTCGATGCGCACGCCCGGCGTTTCGGACGGTTGCTGGCCCTGGCCGTGGCCGGCCCGGGGCACCCGCTGCGCACCCTCGACCTGTCGGCGGCGGACGAGTCGGTGGCCGTTCACCGCGGTTCGAGCGGCGCGGCCTCCGGGGCGCCCCGGCGAACGCTCACCGACCTGCTGGAGAGCGCCGCCCGGAGCCACGGGGACGCGGTCGCCGTCATCGACGCCGACGGCAAGCTCACCTACGCCGAACTCCACGAGCGTGCCAACCGGTTGGCCCGGCTCCTGATCGACCGGGGCGTCGGGCCGGAGTCGGTCGTTGGGCTGCTGCTCCCTCGGTGCGCCGGGACACTCGTGGCGATGCTCGCGGTGCTCAAGAGCGGCGCCGCGTACCTGCCGCTCGACCCCGGCTACCCGGCCGAGCGGCTCCGCTTCATGATCGAGGACGCGGAACCCGCCTGTGTGCTGACCGACACTGCCGGCGACTCGTACGTCGCGGGCGCCGCAAGCCTGTCGACCACGACCATCCGGCTCGATGACCCCGCGATCGCCAGGGAGTCGGAGCACTTCTCACCCGCGGCACCGTCCGACGCCGACCGCTCCGGTCCGCTGCGACCCTCGCATCCCGCCTACGTGATGTACACCTCGGGCTCCACCGGTACGCCCAAGGGGGTCGTGGTGCCGCACCGCGGTCTGGTCGCGCTGGTGGACTGGGCGGCCGCCGAGTTCGGCACCGAGTCGTTGGCACACGTGCTGGCGGCGAGCTCGTTCAGCTTCGACGTGTCGGTGGCCGAGTTATTCCCGGCGCTGGCGGGCGGCGGCAGCGTCGAGGTGGTCGACAGTCTGCTGTCGCTGCTCGACGGCGACCCGCCGCGCTGGTCGGGCGGTCTGCTGTGCGCCATCCCTTCGGTGTTCTCCAAGCTGATCGGGACCGGCGGTCTCGAGGTGTCGGCCACGACGATCTCGATGACCGGTGAGGCACTCTCCGCAACCCTCGCCGCGAGGATCCGGGAGATCATGCCCGGCACCCGGGTACTCAACGTGTACGGGCCCACCGAAGCCACCGTCCATGCCACTGCGGCCACCCTCGGTGCCACCCCCCCGGCGGGCGACGGTTCGGTGCCGGAGGGCGCACCGCCCATCGGACGGCCGCTGGGGCACATACGCGCCTACGTGCTCGACAGTTCACTGCGCCAGGTGGAGGCCGACGGCCAAGGCGAGTTGTACCTGGCGGGGGACTGCCTTGCCCGGGGATACCTGCGCCGACCGGGGCTGACCGCCGGGCGTTTCGTCGCTGACCCCTTCGGTCCGCCGGGCGAGCGGATGTACCGGACCGGCGATCTGGCCCGCTGGCGCCCCGACGGGCAGCTCGACTTCCTCGGCCGCACGGACGCCCAGGTCAAGATCAACGGCTTCCGCATCGAACCCGGTGAGGTGGAGGCTGTGATGGCCCGGCACCCCGCCGTCGCCGAGGTCATGGCATGTGTCCGGCAGGGGCCGAGTGGCGACGCCCGGCTCGTGGCCTATCTGGTGCCCGTGGCGGGAGCCCGCGTCCCCAGCCACCGTACGCTGCGGGACTGGGTGGCCGAGCGGCTGCCGGCACATCTGGTCCCGGCCGAGCTGAAGGCCGCCTCCGTGCTGCCGCGCACGGGCAGCGGCAAGCTTGACCGCGAGAAGCCGCCCGCAGGCGTACGGCCGCTGGAGGCCGACCCGCCGACCGCCGACGGAGCGCGGGAGGCGCAGGTTGCGCGGGTGTTCCGCGAGGTGCTCCGGCTCCCCGAAGTCGCAACGGACGTCAGCTTCTTCGACCTCGGCGGCGACAGCGTCATGTCGATCCGGCTGCTGAGCCGACTGCGCCGGGTGGGGCTCGTCCTCACGGCGCAGGACGTCTTCGAGTACAAGACGGTCCGAGCCCTGGCCCGGGTGGCGCGGGGGACGAGCCGTACGACCAGCAGGTGGGGTGGCATCCAGGAGACTTCCGAGAGCGGCATCGGAGTCCTGTTGCCGCTGCGGGAGTCGGGCGGCGGGGCGCCGCTGTTCTGCGTGCACGCGGCGTCGGGCTTCTCCTGGTCCTACGCGGGACTCACCTCGCCGCTCGGCGCCGATCGACCGGTGTACGGCCTGCAGGCCCGGGGCCTGGACGGTACCGAAGCCCTGCCCGCGTCCGTCCGGGAGATGGCGGCGGACTACCTGGACCATGTCAGGTCCGTCCAGCCCACGGGCCCCTACCACCTCCTCGGTTGGTCCTTCGGGGGAGTGATCGCCCACGAGATGGCGGTGGGGTTGGAGCGGAGCGGCGAGTCGGTGGAGACGCTGGCGATCCTGGATGCCGATCCGGGTGCGGGCGCCGCCGACGCCGCGGCCGCGGCCGCGCGGGCCACGGCTGCCGGCCTGGCCCCCCTCGCATTGCTGCTGGAATTCTTCGGCTACGACCCGTCCCTGTGGGCGGGCGAGTCGCTGACGTATCCGCGGTGCGTGGAGATCGCCCGTACGCAGCAGGGACCGCTGGCCGCGTTCGACGATCAGCGGATCGCCGCGCTGGCCCGGATCATCACCAACAACGTGCGGGTCGCCGCCCTGCACAAGCCTCGCCCGTTCGGCGGGAGCGCCGTGATGTTCACTTCGCACGATCGCTCGCCCGCGACCACGCTCGGCCGGTGGCGCCCGCTGGTCAAGGGGCCGCTCGAGGTCCTGCCGGTCGACTGCACGCACATGGAGATGGGACAGTCCGCCGTGCTCGGCGACATCGGCCGTGTCCTCGTCGAACGGTGGGCCGTCGAGGCACAGCAGAAGGGGTCGGTGAACACTCCGTGAGGAACGAGCCGGAGCACGCGCACTCGGCGGATCAACCGGCGATGCCGCTCACCACGATGCAGCACGGGATCTGGTTGGCGCAGAAGCTGGCGTCCCCGGTCCAGTACCAACTGGCGAGCGCGTTCGACGTTGCCGGAGATCTCGATCCGGAGCTGTACGAGGCGGCCTTCCGCTTCGCCGTGGGGGAGACCGAGCCGTTCAGGTGCCGGTTCGCCGTTACGGCCTCCGGGGAGCCGAGGCAATGGGTAGGCCCCCTCCCCGTCTGGCACGTACCGGTCGTCGACCTCCAGCGGGAACCCGCGCCGATGGCCGCCGCGCTGGACTGGATGCGGGCGGACATCGCCCGCCCGCTCGACCTGGAGAACGGCCCGGCCTTCAGGACCGCGTTCCTGCGCATCTCCGAGGACCGGGTCTGCTGGTACCTGCTCGTCCACCACTTGGTGGTGGACGGCTTCGGCCTGGCGCTGTTCGCCCAGCGGCTCGGCGAGGTCTACGCGGCGTTGGAGCGCGGCGAGTCCCCGAAGCCCGGCCACCAGGTGCCGTTGGACACCTTGCTGAAGGCCGAGCGGGCCTACCGCTCCACACCCGACTTCGAGGTCGACCGCGAGTTCTGGACTGCGAAGCTGGCCGGTTGGCCGGGAGCCGCCCGGACGGGTGTGTCCTGGCCCGCCGCACCCGGCCGGACAGGCGGGGCACCGGTGCGCGGTGCGTCCCGGATGCCCCAGGACCGGGTGGCCGCCCTCCGCGCACGCGCACGCGAACTCGACGTCCCCTGGACGGTGGTGGCGACCGCCGGCGCCGTCCTGCTGGACCATGTCCGCAGCGGCGGGGGCGATGAGGTCGTCGTGGGGTTCCCGGTCGCCGGCCGCACCGCCGGAACGGCGGGCGCCGTGAGCGGTGCGGCCTCGAACGTGCTCCCACTGCGGGTACCGGTCAACCAGCGCCGGCCGGCCGCCGAACTGATCCGGACCGTGGGCGAGGCGGTCACCCTCGCCCTCGACCACCAGCGCTACCGGTACGAGGACCTCCGCCGCGACCTCGGCTTCACCGGGCCGGCGCAGGCGCCGTACCAACTGACCGCGAACATCGTCCCCTTCAGCTTCGGCCGCAGCTTCGCCGGGCGGCCGATGACCCTCAGGCAGCTCAACACCGGCGCGCTGGAGGACCTCTCCGTCATGATCAGGCCGGAACGCGGCCGGGCCGGCCTGATGGCGGAGGTGCATGCCGAGGCTGGGCGGTACGAGCCCGAGGAGGTCGCCGCCGAGGCCGACCGCTGCCTGCGCCTGCTCGACCAGCTGATCGACTGCCCCGGGCGTCCCGTCGGACAGTTTGATCTGCTGGCACCGGAAGAGCGCAGGCTGCTCGTACCGTGCATCGGCACACCCGTACCCCCCTCGCCCCGCACCCTCCCCGAGCTGTTCGAACACTGGGCCGCGCTCACTCCGCATGCCCCGGCGGTCGGCCACGGCGAGCGGTGGCTCACCTATGCCGAGCTCAACGCGCGCGCCAATCGGCTGGCCAGGACGCTGATCCGGCGAGGCGCAGGACCCGAACGCACCGTCGCCGTCCTGCACCCCCGCTCCGAGGACGTGGTCACCGCGATCCTGGCGGTGTCCAAGACCGGTGCGGCCTACCTCCCGCTCGACACGGATTGGCCGCCGGAGCACACCGAGCGGATCCTCGCCGACGCCCGGCCGGTGTGCGTCCTCTCCGAAGCGGACCTGACGGGCGCCGCGGCAGCCGCACCCGCGACGAGCGACGCCGACTCGACGGACGGCGAGGCCAACCTGACCGACGCGGACCGCACGGGGCCGCTGACGCCCGACCATGCCGCCTACGTCATCTACACCTCCGGGTCCACCGGCCGCCCCAAGGGCGTGGTGGTCCCGCACCGCGGTCCGGTGGCGCTGCTGCAAGAGGGAGCCGCCGAGTTCGGGTTCGGCCCCGGCGACACCTGGACGATGTTCCACTCCTGTGCCTTCGACTTCTCCGTGTGGGAGATGTGGGGTGCCCTCGCGCATGGTGGCCGACTGGTGGTCGTCCCCCGCGAGGTGAGCCGCTCCCCCCGTGCCTTCCTCGACCTGCTGGTGCGGGAACGTGTGACGGTGCTCAACCAGACGCCCTCCGCTTTCCGGTCGCTGGCCCAGGCCGACGCCGAAGAGCCGGAGCAGGGGAGGGAACTGGCCCTGCGCTGGGTCATCTTCTGCGGTGAGGCGCTCTCCTCTGCCGTCGTGCGTTCCTGGTACGAGCGGCACCAGGACTCCGCGCCCGTCCTGGTCAACATGTACGGCATCACCGAGACGGCGGTCCTCTCGACCCGGTTCGACCTGGAGCACGACCACAGTACGGTGCAGGTCGTCCCGATCGGCAAGGCCGTTGCCGGCACCCGGCTGTACGTACTGGACAACCAGCTTCGCCCGGTGCCCCCCGGGGTGGCCGGCGAGCTGTATGTCGCGGGTTCCGGAGTGGCCAGGGGCTACCTGCACCGTGCCGCGTTGACCGCGCAGCGCTTCGTGGCCGATCCCTTCGGCCCCGCCGGGTCCCGGCTGTACCGCTCGGGCGACCTCGCACGCGCCCGCCAGGACGGCACACTGGAGTATCTCGGCAGGGCGGACGACCAGGTCAAGATCCGTGGCTTCCGGATCGAACCGGCCGAGATCGAGGCGGCGCTGCTGGCCGCCCCCGGCGTGGCGGGCGGTGCCGTGCTGGCGAGCTCCGGCGTTCCGCACGATCCGGCCCGCACCAGGGCAGAGAGCGGTCAGGGAGCCGACGTGGCCGCACGGTTGGTGGCCTACGTCGTCCCCACCCGCGAGGCGGCGGCGGACGATCCCGGGCCGGCCCTCGCCCAGCTGCGCGAATGGCTGCGCGCGCGGCTCCCGGCGCATCTGGTCCCATCCCTGTTCGTCCCGCTCGACAGGCTGCCGCTCACCCCCAACAGGAAGCTGGACCGGGCGGCACTCCCTTCCCCCCAGGCCCGCGCGCACCTGCCGTCCCGCACCCCGGACACGCCACTGGAAGCCGAACTGGCACGGATGTACGCCGAGTTGCTCACCGTGGAGCAGGTCGGCTCCGACGACGACTTCTTCGACCTCGGGGGCGACAGCCTGCGGGCGACACGACTGGTCAGCATGGTGCGCCGAGCCGGCCTCGGCGCCCGGGCGGAGCTGGATGTCAGGGACGTCTTCGACCATCCGACCGTCGCCGGGCTCGCTGCCCATCTGGGCGACACGGCTCATCCGGGCGACGTCTGTGCGGGACCGGGGCCCCGGCCCGTCCCCCGGCTCCCGCTGGCCGAGGACCGGGGCGCCGAGCAGGTCCCGCTCTCCTACGGCCAACGGCGTTTCTGGTTCCTGCACAAGCTCGTCGGCCCCGACAGCACCTACAACGTTCCCCTGGTGCTGCGCTGGGACGGCGATCTGGACCAGGAAGCGCTCCGTGCCGCCCTGGGCGACCTCACGGCCCGGCACGAAACCCTGCGCACCCTCATCCAGCAGCGGGACGGCCAGGCGGTCCAGCACATCCTGCCGGTCACGGCCGCGCGCCCGGCACTCACGGTTGAGCCCGTCGCCCCGGACCGGCTGCCGGACGCGCTGAGCGCCGCGGCCGGCCGCCCCTTCCAGCTGGAGAGCGAACTTCCCCTGCGCGCGGTCCTGTTCACGGCCGAGGCCTCGCGCAGGCAGACGTTGCTCCTGCTGCTCCACCACATCGCCTGCGACCGCACCTCGCTGCGGCGGCTGCTGGACGACTTCGGCACCGCCTACCGGGCCCGCGTCAGCGGTGACGCCCCGGGCTGGTTGCCGTTGCCCGTTCAGTACGCCGACTTCACCCTGTGGCAGCGTGGACTGCTCGGCGCCGACCACCAGCCCAGCGCCCTGCGCGCCGGTCAGCTCGCCTACTGGAACGAGGCGTTGACCGGTCTGCCGGAACGCATCGCGCTACCCGTCGACCGTACGGAGCAGGTACGGCCAGGGCGCCCGGCGCACAGCGCCGGCGACACGGTGACCTTCACCGTCCCCGCAGACGTACACGGGAAGCTCCTGGAGGTGGCCGCGGACGAGCAGGCCAGCCTCTTCCTGGTGGTGCACGCCGGGCTGGCCGCGCTGCTCACTCGCCTCGGCGCGGGTACGGACATCCCGATCGGTACGGCGGTGTCCGACCGCGCGGACGCGCAGCTCGACGACCTGGTCGGCTTCTTCGTGAACACGCTCGTACTGCGCACCGACACCTCGGGAGAGCCGACCTTCCGCGAGTTGCTCGGCCGGGTCACGCAAGCCGATCTGGGGGCCTTCGCCCACCAGGACGTGCCCTTCGACCTGGTCGTGGAGGCGCAGGGGCCACGGCGAGCGGCGAGCGAGCGGGCCGTGTTCGGCCGGGCCTTCTTCCAAGTGATGTTGGTTCTCGCACCATCCCTCCCCGAGAGGCTGGAGCTACCAGGCGCGTCCGCCGCGGTGGACCTGGTCGGCGGGGGTTCCGCAGGGTTCGACCTGACCTTCGGCCTGTTCGAGCGGCGGGACGTCGACGGCACCTGTCGCGGACTCGACGGTGTGGTCGAATACCGGACCGAGCTGTTCGACCGGTCCACTGTCGAGGCCCTCTGCAGCCGCTTCACTCGGCTGCTGCGCACGGCCGCCGTCAACCCGGACATCCCGGTCGGCGACATCGACCTGTCGGCGCCGAAGGAAGGTTGCTAGCCTGCGCGTTTCACGTCGGGCTGGGACCGGACCGTGAGCGGGAACGCGAAAGTGCCTTCTGAACTGGGACGATGAGGCTTGTCCAACAGGGCGTAGCGTCCCGATATGACCGCTGACCACGGGCTCGAGAGCAGCCGGATCATCGCGCCCTGCGGAGCCGGCTTCGCCCGGATTGCTCACCTGTCGTGGGCGAGGCCGACCAATCCGGGCGATGCCAGCCTGCGCATACCGATACGTGGGCTTGACCTGCGGCGACGACTCTCCGGGCCCCGCAGGTGGCCGGTTGCGAGAGCGAGGAGGTCGCCCGGCGCTTCATCCAGGGCACCGTCGCCAAACAGGGCTTCGATGAAGGCGAGTTGACGATCCACTCCGAGCGGGCCGGCGCAACCTGTGGCTGAGGACCCTGGACCGGCTCGGCCTCGGCTTCGACTCCTGACAGTTCGGCTGCTGTCCCGGCTGGAGCCGGGGCGGCAGCCGGCGAACGGGAATTTCGGGGTCACGCCGTCGGGCAGCCTATTATCGCTTCTTGGGCCTGTGGACCTGATCCCCGGCTCACCAGGTACGGAGAGGCGTCACCCGGCCTGCTGCCGATGCGTACCCGAGGAAACCCGTGAGCACCGAACAGTCCGTCCCCGTCCCGCA
>NZ_JBSHAP010000178.1:0-14191 GCF_053611565.1 Kitasatospora sp. NPDC054795 | reverse complement strand
CGGCAGTGGCAGCTGCTCCCCATCTGACCGAATGCCGGGCACCACGACCGAAGGAATGACGATGACCACTCCCAACAAGCAGTCCGTCCCTCCGATCACCACGGCCGCGGGGACGGGCACAGCAGGGTTCACCGGGGACGGCGAGCCTGCCGCTTCGGCCCGGCTCAACTACCCGCTGGGGCTGGCGGTGGACAGCGCGGGAACCCTCTACATCGCCGACTACGGCAACCACCGGATCCGCAAGGTCACCACGGACGGCCGGATCAGCACCGTCGCCGGCACCGGCACCGCCGGCTCCACCGGCGACAACGGCCCGGCCAACAAGGCCCAGCTGAACCAGCCGCGCGGGCTGGCGGCGGACAGCACCGGCGTCCTCTACATCGCCGACGCCGCCAACCAGCGGATCCGGAAGATCACGGCCGACGGCACGATCACCACCGTCGCCGGCACCGGCACCGCCGGCTCCACCGGCGACAACGGCCCGGCCAATAATGCCCGGCTGAACTACCCGTTGGCGGTGGCGGTGGACAGCACCGGCGTCCTCTACGTCTCCGACTACAACAGCCACCGGGTCAGGAAGATCACCACGGACGGCAAGATCAGCACGGTCGCGGGAACCGGGACCGCCGGTTTCAGCGGTGACAACGGCCCGGCCAACAAGGCCCAGCTGTCCTACCCGCGCGGACTGGCGGCGGACGGCGCGGGCGCCCTCTACATCGCCGACGGCAACAACCACCGCATCCGGAAGATCACGGCCGACGGCACGATCACCACCGTCGCCGGCACCGGCACCGCCGGCTCCACCGGCGACAACGGCCCAGCCGCCAAGGCCCAACTCAACACCCCATTGGCGGTGGCGGTGGACAGCACCGGCATCCTCTACATCGCCGATCACGCCAATCACCGCATCAGGAAGGTCGCGACCGACGGCACGATCACCACCGTCGCCGGCACCGGCAGCGCCGCCTCCACCGGCGACAACGGCCCGGCCGACAAGGCCCAACTGAACCTCCCGACCGCGCTCGCCATGGACAGCGTCGACACGCTCTACATCGCCGAGTACGGCGGCCACCGGATCCGGAAGATCGCCTCGCCGCTGATGGCCGGCCTGCCCGCGTCGGGCACGGTGGCCTCCTGGGCCAACGTCCACAGCAGGCTGCGGATGGGCGTGCTGCGTGAGTCCACCAAGGACGGGGCCGAGATCCACCAGTCCCTCGCCGTCCCCCGGGAGCACCAGCGGTGGCGGCTGGTGGTGGCGGGCCAACAGGACGGCGAGGTGCTCTACACCTTCGAGAACGTGCGCAGCGGCAAGGTCCTGGAGATCCTCGAAGCAGAGGAGGCCGCCGGGGCGGTGGCGGCGCAGCGCGCCTACCAGGGCGCCGACGCGCACCACCAGCAGTGGCGGCTGATCCCCATGGGCCCCGCGACCGACAACCCCCGGGTGTTCGAGATCGCCAACCGGCACAGCGGCCTGCTGCTGCGCGTCGACGCCAACGGGCCTGCGGCAATCAAGCAGCACGAGGCGGACGGCGACCACCGCAACCGGCAGTGGCAGCTGCTCCCCGTCTGACACACAGGGTCTGACACACAAGAGGGGGTCAGGGGCGGCAGCGCCCCTGACCCCCTCCGCAACCGAATCGCCCGAGCGCTACTGGGAGCTCGACGGGTCGGCCGCGGTCGGCTTAGTGGCCTCGGGCGTCGCGGGGGGCTCGGGAGCCTCCACGGTCGGCTTCTCCGGCTTGGGGGGCTTCTTGTAGTCGTCCCTCTTCGGCCTGCTCACCAAGTCCGGGGCCTTCTGGAGATCGTCGTTCCCGGCCACCGTCGGACTGGCCGCCTGCATGCGGCCGGCCGCCGCCGTGGACACCGAACCGGGGTCCGTAGCGTACTGCGCCTGCGTACCGGCCGACGCCTGGGTGGTCTGGACGAAGGAGCCGAGGAAGCCCAGGATGGCCCGTGCTTCGGGCGACTGCTCCTGTACGATCTTCGCCCGGTTGTTGGCCCCGTGGATCCCGCTGGTGAACAGGCTCGTGGTCGTGTCGTCGTACGTCTCGTCGTCGGAGTCCTCGAAGTCGACGTCCGCGCCGGGCTCCGGCTTGTCGCCGTCGGAGATCACTGAGAAGAGCCCCGCACCCTTGCCCGCGGATTCGAAGATGTTGCCGAACACCATGGTTGTCACCTCTGGTCGTCGTGGCGGCGCCGCGCGCCCGTTCACGGCTGCTGGAACAGTTCGGTCAGGGCAGCTTGAAAAGATCTCGTTCGCTGTCGGTCAGGCTCTCGCCGTCGAACATCGTGTGGTTGACCTCCAGGGCGGAGACCACCTCGGCCAGCCCCTTCATCCGGAAGCCGCCGCCCGCCAGGTCGAGGTCGGTGATGTCGCGGGCCACCAGCTTGGCGAGGCCGGGGTAGTCCCCGGGCTGCGGCGGCGAAAGCACCGCCACCGGCACGTCGTACTGCACGGCGAGCAGCCCGGAGAAGGTCACCGGGATCTCGTAGGAGTACTGCTTGCGGGTGCGCCGCTGGCTGGCGATGGTCGCCATCCGGGTGGTCGGCGGGACCGTGCCGGAGATCTGCGAGGTGGACTTCCAGCTGGTGGTCAGGGTGCCGCCCACGGAGGCCGTGATGCCCTGCATCAACTGGGCGTTGAGCTGCGCGCTCCCGGTGGCGCTGCCCGTGGTCGTGAACGCCACCGAGTCCGTGATCGAGGATGTCGCGGAGGCCGTGGCGGAGGCCTGCGCCGTATTGGACATCGTGTTGGTCACGCCGTTCTCGGTAGCGTTCGCGTTGTCCACCCCGATGTTGTCCTTGCTGTTCTTGTTGGTCACCGTGGTGGTGCACTTGTTGGCCATGGCGTTCTGCAGCTGGGCGCTGAGCTGTCCCTGGAGCTGCCCCTGGAGCTGCCCCTGGAGGCTCAGTTGGAGCTGGTTCTGCAACTGCAGCTGGAGCTGCGCGCCGACGTTGCCGCCGAAGGTCAGCTGGGACGACCCCTGGAGCGACCAGGTGACGGCGTTCGAGACGGTGAAGTCGACCGTGTCGGTGAAGCTCATGTCGGACGTCAGGCTGCGGTTGACGTAGCTGCGCGAGGAAAACATGTCGGGCGGCGGCTGCTGGATGTCGCGCCGCTCCTCGATCAGCGGCTCGCCGAGGTTCATGTAGGCGAGCCAGCCGAGTTGGTGCGCCGTACCGGGGAAGGTGCCGAAGCTCGCCTTGTTGACGGAGAAGCCGACGGGTTTGTGCTGCATGCCGTACTCGTCGACGTAGACCAGGCTGGGGTGCCCCAGGATGGCTTGCCAGGTCTGCTCGATGCCCAGTTCCCGCAGGTTCTTCTTGGTCAGCGGCTGGCGCTTGGCCCGATCCAGGTTGTATGCGTTGGAAGGCATTCCCCGTCCTCGGATGATGTCCTCGAATGATCCGGTCGAACCGTGTTCGGTGAACTCGGTGAAATGGGAACGGAATTCTGCGCACGTTCCGGCGACCGAAGCTAGCACGGGCCTTACCGCTGGAAGAGGCCCCTCCCGGCATGACACTCGATTGGGTGAAGCAAGCTCCTTATCCTGCCCATCGGTTGGTGAATGTGTGACTCTGGCGCCGCTGGCAGTTCCGTGCAATGTGCTCCTGCACTGAGCGTCCGAGCATTGTTCTCCCACATCCAGAACAGGTGAGGTTTCCGCGATGTACACCCAAGAACGCACCGCGATGGCGAATTTGGTGGTCGGCGGCCCGGTGGCGGTGAACAGCTACGACAACGCGATCGTGGCGGCGCTGATCGAGAACCGCCCGGTCATGCTCGTGCACGCCTTCAACGGCGGCTACCTGCGGCCCGTTGAGCTCAAGGACTCGGTCCACGACAAGGGCGTCAAGCTGGCCACCGCGCTGGACCCGGACACCAAGGACGCGAAGGGGCACCTCTGGTACATCACGCCCGGCGGGTTCTTCGGGCAGCGACCGCTCTACTTCCTGGAGAGCGCCGCCGGCCAGACGATGCCCGCGCCCGTCGATCCGGCCGGCACCGCCGCCGGGCGCGGCGACGACGGCACCCCGAAGCCGCAGCGCCGCCGCATCAGCGTCCACCAGGACGCCCCGAAGGCTGCAACGGCCGACACCGTGCAGGTCGGCCTCCCCGGAAAGGTCGGCGACAAGTGGCGCGGCAAGAACGGCGCCCCTGAGGACACCCAGCTCTTCGTCGTCTCGGTGACGCCGTGGGGCGGGATCACCTTCGTACCGATCACCCACCCCGACGCCATCCTCGGCTTCAAGGACTACGCGGTGACGCCCGACAACGAGGTGCGCACCACCTACAACTGGGGCGGGGACTTCACCGGGACGATCATCAACACCTTCTACCCACGGCTGCCCAACGAGTGGAACGTACCGTACCACCACGTCTTCACGTGAGCCGCGCCCACCGCCGCGCCACCACCGTCCCTAGCCAACCCCGTACTGCCTTGAAGAGTTGGAAGAGGCACCACGATGCCCGTGCCCACGCAAGAACTGAAGCTGGAGATCGTCAACGCCGCCACGGGGAAGACCCTCGGCGCCCCGCCGACGCCGAGCTCGGACGGGGCGCTGGTCGTCCGCGGTTTCCCCGAGGACGGCCCGAGCCCGGAGCAGTGGCAGCTCGCCCCCGTGCAGACCGCGAACGGCGGGTTCGAGCAGGACGACCAGGGCTATGTGATCCGCAACGCGGCCGACAACAAGGCGCTCGAGCCCATCACCAAGGGCGGCGGCGTCCGCCGGTCGGCCGCCGCCGCAGGCAAGAAGGACCAGCAGTGGCACGTCGTCCCCATCGAGGGTGAGGCGGGCCTCTACTTCATCGAGAGCGTGACCGACGGCACCGTCCTCGACCTCCCCGACCGTGACGAGGACGACGCCGAGGAGCCCGAGATCCGGGTCGTCCTGCGCAAGTACGACGACGCCGCGAAGAGCCAGCGCTGGCGCCTCGTCACCGCCGAACCTGAGCGCACCAGGGACCTGGTGCTGTGCTTCGCCCAGCGCGACCATTGGAACGGCCGCCGGTCCTGGTCCCTGGTCCGCTCGACCGCGCTGCGGATGGTCCCCGGCGCCACCCCCTCCTTCAGCGATATGCTCCTCGTCCTGGAGCAGTTCGGGAGCGACAAGACCGCCGGGGAGTGGACCGGGGAGAGGCCCAACCGCGTTCCCGGGCAGCCGGGTTGGTGGGCCGGCGCCGGTGCGCGGTTCCTCGCCGACCGCACGGGGGCGGGGCGGCACGACATCGTGGCACTGCGGCCCGCCAAGGGGGCCGTGACGGCGCCCAGTCGGGGCGACGGCACCTTCGACGACGAGCAGGCCCTGTACAAGTCCGCGCCCGCCCTGGCGCCCACCGACCTGTGGACCCTCGCCGACACCACGGGCAGCGGCAAGCCCGATGTCGTGGTGCTGGCCGCCGACGGCGTCCGGGTGTCCCTCCAGGGCGACAGCGGCAAGTTCGCCCCCGCCGCCGGCAAGTTGGTCCTCAAGGCGTTCGGCAGCGACCCGAAGGCCGGCGGCTGGCTCGCCGACCAGCACCCCCGCTTCCTCGCCGACACCACCGGCGACGGCCGCCTCGACCTCGTCGGCTGCCACGAGGACGGCGTCTGGATCTCCCTCCAGGCCGACGACGGCACGTTCGCCGATCTCCCCGACGAGCCGGCCCTCAAGGCGTTCGGCCACGGCGAGGAGGCGGGCGGCTGGCTCCTCGCCAAGCACCCCCGCTTCCTCGCCGACACCACCGGCGACGGCCGCCTCGACCTCGTCGGCTGCCACGACGAGGGCATCTGGGTCTCCCTCCGGGCCGACGACGGCACGTTCGCCGAACCCTCTCTCGTCCTGGGCGACTTCGGGACCGTCCAGGGCTGGAAGTCGGTCGCGAAGCACCCCCGCTTCCTGGTCAGGACCACCGCCGACGGCCCCATGGACATCGTCGGGTTCGGCCCGCAGGGCGTCGCGGTGTCCCGCGGGCGCGGCGACGGCACCTTCGAGCCCGCCAAGCTGGTCCTGAACGACTTCGGGACGGCGCAGGGGTGGACGCCCAAGAAACACCTGTGGTTCCTCGCCGACGTCACCGGCGACGGCACCCCGGACATCGTCGGCTTCGGTGACGAGGGCGTCTGGGTGTCGCAAGGCCTCGGTGAAGGCCGGTTCGAGCAGCCCCAGTTGGTGTGCCGCGGCTTCGGCTACAACGACGACGCAGGCGCCTGGCGGGTCGACCGGCACCCCCGCTTCGTCGGCGACATCACCGGTGAGGGGCGCGTCGACCTCGTCGGCTTCGGCGGGCCGGGGGTGTTCGTGGCCCGGAACCTCTACCGCCGTTTCAGGACCCGCTGACCGCACCACCGAGCCATCAGGAGATCATCCCGCTGCCCCCGTTAAAGCGGGATGATCTCCTGATACTTGGGCCAGATCGTGGCCGGCCAGTACGGCAACGTGAACCTGGTGCCTCAGCGATGACCGCGCCCTTGACTGCGGTGGTTGCCGGACATGAGAAGGCGGCGTCCTTGGTCGTCTCGGCGCAGGCCGTCGCGCGGGGCTCGCCGTGGTCCCAAGGAGGAATGTCGCCGCTACTCGGATCGCCGACGCGCGAGATGGACGATGATGTCGGCGGCGATCTCGACTGTCTCGGGCAGGATCCGTGTGATCGCCTCGTACGCCTGCTGTCGCCTCGATTGCGGCAGTTGGAGATACGCCGAGACGGTCGACAGGTAGCCAACATAGTCAGGAGCGCTCATCGTCAGGTGCCGCTTGATGACGGACTGCTGAACGTCGAGGAAGAACTGAGACCGTTGCAGCTCCGTGCCCGGCCACTGCATCGCCTCATCCGGAGCGGTCCCGTCGGGAGACGGAACGTCGTCGCTTTCCAGGAACGGCGCCCGGGCCGCATGCACAGCTTCCTCGACAGCTGGGTCAGCCAGCTGAACCGGGCCACCGAATGAGGCGACCACGCCCTCTGGATCCAGTAGCGCGGCCACGCTTGACCACCGACTCTCCGGGCGTGTCCAATGCAGGGCTGCCGCCGCATAGACCAACCCGTAGGTCTTGCCTGGCCGCAGGTCCTCGAACGCGGCCCGGACGGTCGTCACGTTTGCGGGCACCGTCTTGCGCAGCTCGGTGAGCATGGCCGCGTCGGGTTCCGTGGCCGTGACCGCGACCCCGTGCGCGGCGAACAGGCGGGTTGCTTTGCCTGTCCCCGCACCGATCTCCAGGGCCGTACGAACCGGCCGGCCCGCATACGCGAGCACCAGGTCGAAGAGCTCTTCGGGATACCCCGGCCGGAACCTTTCGTAGGCCTCCGCAATCGCGCCGAAGCTCAGTGCACGAGTAGACATGCCGAGCATCCTGGCACGACCGGGACAGACGGCGTTTGGCAATACTCAGTGGCCCTTGGCCTTCCGATCTTGAGCGCTGTCCACGAACGGAGGTCTCGTTCGGGTGAACGCGGCCGGCGCCGGGCATGAGCACAGGACCTCCTGGCAGCTCAGAGGGTGTCTATGCCAACGAGCCTTCCAGGAGGCTCTGTTGTCGCAGTCGCACGCCATCGGGCCGGCCGGGTCCAGTCCGGTCAGACGCCGCCACGCCGGTGATGACGGTTCGGCGCATCAGCTGCCCTCTTCCCGGACCCGGCGCCGCATGGTGATCAGGAGCGCAACCTCGGCCAGCCAGCGGGCGAACAGGACCTCGCGCCCGAGGTCGGCCCCGCCGGCCGCGGCCGCACGCAGCCAGCCGCGGACCAGCTCGCCCGGTTCCCGGCCGATCACCGGCTCGGGCAGGTCGAGCGCGCCGGCGAAGCCGCCGGCGCGGACGTACTGGGCCAGGACGCCCAGCGGGTGCGGGCCCATGTGCAGGGCCTCGGCCTGGTAGGAAGCGGCGATCGCCGCCTCGCCGAAGAGCACCCGGCGCGGGACTCCGTCGATCAACAGGCCGCGGGTGATGGCGGCCTCGACGTCGTAGCCGGTCGTCGTCGGTGTCCAGGTTGACGTACTCGTAGGTCGAGCCCGTGCCCTTCCCGAGGTTCTGGTTGGTCAGGAAGGTGTTGCCTTCGGTCCGATCCCGCCGTTCACAAGGCCCGACCGCCTTCGGCCGCGTCCGCCCGGCGGCCGGGGCCGGCGGCTCAGGCCCGGCGGCGCCGGCGGAGCCAGAGCCCGGTGCCGGCCAGCAGCACGGCCGCGGCGGCGGTGCCGGCGGCGGCCCAGGTGGTGGAGTCGGAGGTGTCGCGCGCGGAGGCGGAGCCGGAGGCCGCGGTCGGTGCGGAACCGGCGGGCGCGGGCCCGGACACCGGCCCGCCGACGGGCACCGGGACGGGCCCGGCGCCCGTCTCCGTCGACGCGGCCGACGGCACACCGGCCGGGGGCGACGCGGCCGCCGTGCCGGCGGGCACCGGGTCGTCGATGACGGCGTCCGCCACGTCCAGTTCGCGCTGGGCGTGGCCGAGCGAGGGGAAGGCGCAGTCGACGGTCACCTGCCAGTGCCCGGCGGGCAGGATCTCCCGAGTGGTGTACGTCCCCGGGCGGCCCGGGACGCCGACCAGTCGCCAGGGGCCTACCGCCCGGCCGTCCGCCGCGGTGGCGGAGAGCGTGCCGGCGAACTCCTCGGTGACCTGGTCGTGGTCGTTCTCCCAGGTGGCGACGGTGCTGACGTGACCGTTCTGCTGGCCGGTGACGTCCAGGTGGACGCTGTCGCCGTGGGCACCGGCCGGTGCGGCGGTGGGCAGGACGGCGGCCGCCGCGAGGACGCAGGCGGCGAGGAGCGGGCGGGATCGCATGGCGGGTGTTCCTCGGAGCGGTGTGGGAGGACGGGTACGGGAAACGGGGGCGGTACCGGGCGCGGCCGCCCAGGAACGGGTGGCCGCGCCCGGCGCACGGGTCGGGCAACGTGCGGGACCGTGGCACCGGGCTGCCGGGCTGCCGGGCTGCCGGGCTGCCGGGCTGCCGGGCCACGATCCTCGGGCGCGCGGCCCGCGGTCGGTCGGAGGTGCCTGCTTACGTGGTCTTCAGGAGCGACCAGTTCTGCTGCGGCCGGCCGTTCGCCTGCTGCAGCTCCAGCAGCCAACCGCCGTAGTACCAGCGAGTGCTGAGCCCCAGCACGAGCGAGCCGCCGTCCGCGGTGACGGTGAACCCGCCCTCGACGGCGTTGAGCTGCCACTTCTGCGCGGCCGTGTCGGAACACGGCTGCTGGGCGACGTACTGACCGGCCACCGGGGCGCCGCCGAGCTGCAGGCACTTGCCGGAGCGCGCGGACTTGATCCGCACCGCCCCGTTCCCGGCGTCCTCGAACTGCCACTTCTGGTTGGCGTAGCCGGTGCGCTGGTAAGCGATGGCCACGGTCCCGTCGTTCATCGAGCTGCCCCACAGGTCGGCGGCCTGCCCGGTCAGTCCGTTGACCATCGTGTAGCGCGTGCCCGGCTGCGGGCGGCCGGTGTCGGTGACCGTGCGGAAGGTGGCGGTGCGACCGGGCTTGCCGACCGCTCCGGCGGCGTCGCGGACGGCCACGGCCACGGTGTACGAGGTGCCGGGGGCGAGGCGGACCACGCCGACCACCGTCGAGCGGACGGTGCCGATCGCCTGGCCGTTCAGCAGTACGTCGTAGCCGGCCGCGGCGGGTGCGGCGGTCCAGCTGAGCACGGCGGAGTTCTGGGTGACCTGGCTGACGGCCACCGCGGGGCCGGTGTTGCCCGCCGTGGGGGTCGCGGTCGGAGTGGGGGTCGCGGTCGGGGTCGCCGTCGGGGTCGCGGTCGGCGACGGGGAGCCGGTCGGCGTGGGGGTGGTACTGCCGGTGGGCGTCGGGGACGGCGAGGGCGTGCGGGTCGGCGTGCCGGTCGGAGTCGGGGTGGGCGTCGGGTCGGGGCCACTGCCGCCACCGGCAACGAGGAAGCGGTTGTTGGCGACGTTCCAGTGCGTGGTGAGGTAACTGCCCGGCGACGGTGAGGTGTTGTAGTAGTCGTCGTGGTTGCAGTCGAGCCGGTCGTCATGGGCGCGGTCCGGGCAGACGGTCCGCATCTGCGGGTAGTCGGGGGCGTCCGAGTAGCACATCACGTCCCACTCGTCGACGCAGTGCCCGGCCTTGCTGGAGTTGGGCGCGCTGTTGTTCACCGCGCCCAGGTTGTGGCCGAGTTCGTGGGCGGCGGTGCTGCCGCCCCAGCACCCGGAGTCGGTCCGGCCGTACGAGGGCCCGAAGTTGCTCAGGTTGTCCTGGCCGGGGCGCTCGTCGCCGGCGAAGGTGCCGATCCCGCAGTACACCTTGGCGTCGGTGAACATCATGTACTTGCGGTCCTTGCGGTTGAACCCCTGCGCGGCGAGGGCCCGGTTGCTCGCGTTGAAGTCCTGGATCTCGGCGTCGGAGATCTGCACGTTCAGCACCGAGGCGCTGCAGTCGGACTCGGTGACGAAGCGGACGTGCCGTTCGCCGCCGGTCTCCGCGGCGCTGGCGTTGTAGATGACGTCGACGTCGGCGGCCCACTTCTTGAACGAGGCGAGGTACTGGGCGAAGCGGTCGTTGCCCGGGCTGTGGACGTACACCACCTGGACGCGGTTGCCGCTGCTGCCGTCGCCCTCGCAGACCAGCTTCGACCCGGCGGGCGCGTCCGCTCCGGCCGGGGCGGCGTCCGCGGCGGTGCCGGCGCCGCCGAGCAGTGCCTTCTGCGTGGCGTCCAGGACGGGCACGGAGCCCTTCAGCAGGTCGGCGGCGGCGGGTGCCTGGGCTCCGGCCGCGGGGGTGAGCGCGGGCGTCCGAGCGACCGGGGCCGCGACCGGCGGGACGTCCTGGCGGATGTCCACGCCCTTGGGCGGCACGTCCGGGCCGTGGCTGCACTGGGTGCTGCCGGTGACCTCCAGCGTGCCGCCGCAGCGGTCGCTGCCCGGCAGGCTCAATCCGGCGTAGACCAGGCCGCGTTCGGGCTCGTCCTTGGGTATCGCCTTGAGCGGCGCGGCCTTCTGGTCCCGCTTCGGGGCGGGCGCCTGGGTAGCCCCTTCGGCGGTGCCGGTCTCCCCCGGTGCGCCGTCGTAGCCGACCGGCCCGGCCTGCGTCCCCGAACCGTCGACCCCGTCGGCCGCGGCCGTGACGGCGCCGTTCAGGGCCGCCGGCTCCAGCGCGGTGCGGATGCCGAGCGTTCCCGCCAGCAGCCCTGCCGCCACCGCCGCGGCGACCAGGGCGCTCCTGCGGGTGAGCCTGCGGCGCTTGCGCCGGCGAAGCTCGGTGCTCCGGTGTCCCATCGCGTTCCTTTCCTCGTGCGATGACCCGGACCCTGTGGTGAAGGGGTCCGGGCCTTCCGACACTCCGGAGAGCACGGGGGACGACCGGCAATAACAGAAACATCTTGCGAAAATATTCAGCGCGTTCGAACCGCGGGCGGCGCCGAGCATCTCGCGCAGCGCCCGGCCGGTCGGGGCGTCGAGGCCGTCCGCCCGACCCGCGACGGGATCAGCGCCGGGATCGGCGATGGCCCGTGCCGCACGGCCAAGAGGTGATCCGGCCGGCGAAGTCAGTGCCTTCGCCGACCGGATCACCTCAGTGCTCAGTGCTCGGTGCTCGGTGCGGACACGGTCAGAAGATGAGCTTCCAACCGTCGATGCGGCCCGAGTCGGTGCGGTACATGTCCTGCACCCTGAGCCGCCAGGTGCCGTTGGCGAGCTGGGCGGAGGCGTCAACCGTGTAGGTCTCGATGACGTTGTCGCCCGAGTCGCCGAGGTTGCTCTTCTTCAGCGAGTACACCGTGCCGTCCGGGCCGACCAGGTCGACGACCAGGTCACCGCGCCAGGTGTGCTTGATGTCCACGCCCACCTTGAGGTCGCTCGGCGCCTGGCCCGGGATCCGGTCGATGACGATGTCCGAGAAGATCGCAGGGCCCCCGTCCGGGATCTGCACAGGGGTGGTGTTCGCGAAGATGCCCCGGGAGACCTTCCAGGTGAACGTCGTCGCGAGGCTGCTGTGGTGGGAGGCCTTGGCGGTGACGGTGACCGTGTAGGTGCCGGTAAGGGCCGGGACGCCGGTGACGCGGCCGGTGACCGGGTGGAGCGTCAGGCCCTCGGGGAGGCCGGTCGCGTGGTAGGTGACGATGCCGGGGTTGAAGTTGGCGGCCTTGATCTGGAGATCGGCGGGGGCGCCGATCGCGGTGATCTGGCTGGCGACGGGGTCCAGCAGGAGGCCGTCGACGACGCGCGGGCCGACGTTGATGGCCGCCCAGGCGTTGGCGGTGTTCATGTAGGTCGCGCTGGTCGGCCCGTACAGGTCGGCGGCGGCCTGCAGGGTGGCGGTGCGGGCCGCCGCGTAGTTGGTCGACGAGGTCATGTAGGTGGTCAGCGCCCGGTACCAGATCTTGGCGGCCGCGTCCCGGCCGATGCCGGTCACCGGCAGGCCGTCGGAGGTCGGGGAGTCGTAGGCCACGCCGTTGACGGTCTTGCTGCCGCTGCCCTCGGAAGCCAGGTAGAACCAGTGGTTGGCCGGGCCGGAGGAGTAGTGCACGTCGATGGAGCCGAGGTCGGACGACCAGGAGTCCCTGGAGCGACCGTCCTTGGAGGGCTTGTCCATGTAGCGCAGCGGGGTGCCGTTGCCCCTGATGTCGATCTTCTCGCCGACCAGGTAGTCGCCCTTGTCCTCGGGGTTGTCGGCCCAGAACTCGATGGCGGCGGCCATGATGTCCGAGGTGGCCTCGTTCAGGCCGCCGGACTCGCCGCTGTAGACCAGGTTCGCGGTGGCGGAGGTGACGCCGTGGGTCATCTCGTGGGCGCCGACGTCGATGGAGGTCAGCGGCTTGACGTTGCCCGCGCCGTCGCCGTAGGTCATGCAGAAGCAGCTGTCGGACCAGAACGCGTTGACGTAGTTGTTGCCGTAGTGGACCCGGGTGTATGCGCCGACGCCGTCGTCCTTGATGCCGTTGCGGCCGTGGACGTTCTTGTAGTAGTCCCAGGTGAGTTGGGCGCCGTAGGCGGCGTCCACGGCGGCGGTCTGCCGGTTGGCGACGGTGCCGTCGCCCCAGGTGTCGGTCGGATTGGTGAACAGCTTCCTGGTGGAACTGGTGCCGTTCAGGTCGTAGGTGCTGTGGCCGCCGCGGGTGTTGTCGGTCAGCGCGAAGCCGCCGCCGGCCGCCGCCGAGGTGCCGATGGTGACCTGGCCCGAGTACTTGCTGTTGCCGACGCCGGTCTCGACACCCTGGTACTCGAAGATCTTCTTACCGGAGTTGGCGTCGGTGATGACGTGCAGCTCGGACGGCGTGCCGTCCTCCTGCGTGCCGGTGACCACCGTCTCCCACGCGAGGCGCGGGGTGCCGGACGCGGCCCAGACCACCTTGCGGGCGCTGTCGGCCGCCGGCTCCGCGACCTTCGCGCTGCCGGCGCTGTCGAGCGCGAGGCCCTTCGCCGCCTCGGCGCTCTCCTTGGCGGTGGTGTCGACGGCGATGTCCGCCTCGGTGGCCTTGGTGACGCCCTTCGTGGAGCCGTCCGCGGCGGTGTGGACGACCAGGTCGCCGCCGAGCACCGGCAGTCCGTCGAAGGTCCGCTCGTAGCGGGAGTGCACGCTGCCGTCGGCGTCCTTGGTGACGCCCCTGACGACCAGGGCCTCCTTCGACCCCAGCTTCAGCGACCTGGCGGTGTCCGCCAGCGACGCGTCCGCCGAGGCCAGCAACTCACCGCGCTGCTCCGGCGACAGCTGCACCGGCAGTGCGCCGGCGGCGGCCCGGACCTCGGCGGGGGCCTGGGCGGGGGTCTCGTCGGCGATGGCGACACCGGATGTCAGAGCAGCCACGATCATCGCGGCTCCGACTGTCAACGCGCCTGCGCCGGTGGTCTTTCGGGAGGATCGATTCACACTGAACTCCTTCTGCGACGACCGCGTGGGTGCGGCCGGAGTCAGCCGGGAGGGCAGGGGATGGTGCCGCCCGGTAGAGCTGGTGGTTCGAGTGGGGGACAACCTCCACGTGATCACCGCAGCGGGTGGTGCGCGTGCGACTGCAAGGGCCGCTGCAGCGATGGGACGGTACAGTGCCATCTTTGTTGGAAACACGTCACCCGTGCGGCGACAAGTTGGCCGGAATGCTTCGTCATAGACGTAATGTCGAGGTAATACACCGTCAGAAGGCGGGTAATGCGGGGGAAAACAGACCGACGCCGGCGGCGGCCCCGCCTCCGGGCGTCCGGTGTGATGCCTAGTGGAGGGTGCCCTTGACGTTGGGCTGGGTCTTCTGGTTGTAGATCTCCTTGCCGTCCGCGTT
>NZ_JBSHAP010000177.1:0-14194 GCF_053611565.1 Kitasatospora sp. NPDC054795 | reverse complement strand
GGTCGACGCGGTGGTACGCGTCGACCGGCCCCGGCCGTGCGACCGTCCGGATCGTCGTGACCGTCCGGACGGTCAGGCCAGGATCTTGTCCTTGGCCTTCTGGTACTCCTCTTCGGTGATGGCGCCCTTCTCCTTCAGGTCCGCCAGTTTCGCCAGTTCGTCGGCGTGACTGCGGCCGGCGGCCTCGGGCCCGGACGTTGCCGCGTCCCGGACGTACGCCTTGAACGCGGCCTGGTTCTCCTGGGCCTGTTGGATGTCGCGTTTGGTCATCGATTGCCCGCGGGCGATCAGGTACACCAGGACGCCGATCAGGGGCAGGATGATCACCAGGACCAGCCAGCCGGCCTTGCCCCAGCCGCTGAGGTCGTGGCTGCGGAAGATGTCCGTGATGATCTTGAAAAGCAGGAAGAACCAGAGGACCCAGAGGAAGAACTCCAGCATCGTCCAGAAGATGTTGAGCACCGGGTAGTCCACGGCCAGTGAAGTGGTGTCCATGGCTGAGTAATACCATCACAAAACGGACATCTTCACTTGATGTTCCGCCGTTCAAGTGACCTTCCGCAGCCGCGGGAACGGCCGTCGGGGCCGGGCTCTCAGCCCAGGCCGGCCTGCCGGCGCCGTTCCACCGCCAGTGCGACCAGCTCGCCCCACCAGGCGTCGTGCCCGGTCAGCAGCAGCCGCTGGGCCTCCGCGGGCGGCACCGCGCGGACCTCGACCACCTGCTCGCCGTCCGTCGGGTTGGTCGGCGCGGAATCCAGCGCCACCTCGCCCCAGCCCCACAGCCAGGCCTTCTCCGGGTGCGGCTGCCACGGCCGGTAGGGCGTCGGGTCCTCGGTGCGGCAGCGGTGCGCGCCCAGCCAGTGCGGCTCGCCGAGCAGCCGGGCGCCCGCCTCCTCGCCCAGCTCGCGGGCGAGGCAGGAGACGATGCTCTCGTCCCGCTCCCGGGTGCCGCCGGGCAGGAACCAGTGGTCCCGGTCGTCCCGGCAGAGCACCACCCGACCGTCCGCGAAGCCGACCAGGTGGATGTTGGTGACCAGCGCGTCCGGCGGCAGCTCGGTGGAGAACTGCGCGTCGAACCGCCCCCAGCTCCAGTACTGCGGTGCGTGCAACGCCGGGAACCTCGCGGCGAGTTCGGCGGCTCTGGCGGAGGTGTCGGCGCGGTCCGTGGTGTCAGTCATTCGGCGATGGTAGTGCCGGCCGGGAAACGGCGGGGAGCGGTCGGATGGACGAGGGCAATGTCGGAGGTGGAGATGGCTCGCGGGCGGCGCGGGCGCGGCGCCTCGGCCGGTGCGCCGACCCAACTGCCCAGTGAGATCTCGGCGGTGATGCCCGGTCCGAAGCCCGCGATCAGTCCGGTGGTGCCCTCGGGCACGCCGCCGTCGGCGAACAGCCGGGCCAGGGCGTCGAAGACCACGGCACTGGCGATGTTGCCGCGCTCGGTGAGCGTCGCCCGGCTGTAGCGGAAGGTGGCCGGCTCCAGGTCGAGGTAGCGGCACAGGTCGTCGAGGATGCGCGGGCCGCCCGCGTGCACGATGTAGAAGCCGAGCCCGGAGACGTCCCAGCCGTGCTCCCCGGCCAGGGCGCGCAGCGCGGGCGCGAGCATCTCCATGGTGCCGGGCACCCGCTTGTCCAGCTGGAAGTGGAAGCCGGTGTCCTTGACCCCGTACGAGATCCAGTCCTCGGTGTGCGGGACGAGGTGCGAGCCGTTGCGTTCGACCTGTACGCCGTACCCGCCGTTGTCGCGCATCACCACGGCGGCGACGGCGTCCCCGAACAGGCCGTTGGAGAGCAGCGAGCCGACGCCGAGGTCGGTCGGCTGGTAGCAGAGCGAGCAGAACTCGCAGGCGACGATCAGCACGTTGGCGCCCGGGTAGGCGCGGCAGAAGTCGTGCGCCCGGTTGACGGCGGCGCCGCCGGCCGCGCAGCCGAGCTGGGCGATCGGCACCTGGCGGGTGTCGGCGCGGAAGCCCATGGTGTTGATCAGCCAGGCGGTCATCGACGGCATCATGAAGCCGGTGCAGGACACGTAGACGATCAGGTCGATGTCCCGGGCGGTCAACTCGCCGTGGGCGAGGGCGCGTTCGACCACTTCGGGGACGCGTCGCTTGGCCTCGCGCTCGTACACCTCGTTGCGGACGGTGAAGCCCGGGTGGGTGAGGGTCCGCTCGATCGGCTGGACCAGGTGCCGGGTGCGCACCCCGGTGTTCTCGATCAGCCGTAGCGCCAGGCCGAGCTGGGGGTGGCCGGCGTGCAGGGTGCGGGCCAGGTCGAGGGTCTCGTCGAGCGTGATGACGTGCTCGGGCACGCCGATCGCCGGGCGGCAGAGAGTTGCCATGGGTGGGTCTCCCCTGGGGGCCTGGTGGCAGGCCGGTGGATGCGTGGAGCGGTACGGGCGCCGCGCGGCGGCGGGCGGCGGCAGGTGGGGGAGTCGGTTACCAGGCCACCGGCAGGGTGCGCGGGAAGCGCCAGATCGAGCCGGAGTTCCAGTCGAGTTCGGCGGGGTCGACGGCCAGCCGCAGGCCGGGGAAGCGCCGCAGCAGGGTGCCGATGGCGACCTGCAGTTCCATCAGGGCCAGGTGCGAGCCGGGGCAGCGGTGCTGGCCGTGCCCGAAGGTCATGTTGACGGGCCCGGCGTCGCGGTCGAGGTCCAGCTCGTCGGGGCGCTCGTAGGCCGCCGGGTCCCGGTTGGCGGTGAGGTAGGAGACGTGCACGGCCTCGCCGGCCCGGATCGGCACGCCGCCCAGCTCGACGTCCTCGGTGGCGACCCGGGCGATGCCGACGCCCTGGCGGAAGGGGACGAAGCGCAGCAGTTCCTCCAGGGCGCGCGGCAGCGTCTCCGGCCGGGCGCGCAGCCCGGCGAGCTGCTCGGGGTGGGTGAGCAGGGTGTAGGTGAGGTTGCCGAGCTGGTAGGTGCTGGTGTCGTGGCCGGTGACCAGCAGGACCATCGCCATGACGGTCAGCTCGTCCGGGTCCAGCAGTTCGTCGCCGTCGCGGGCGGTGGCGAGGGCGCTGATCAGGTCCTCGCCGGGGTGGGCCCGGCGTTCGGCGGTCAGCTCGGCGAAGTAGCCGCGCAGGGCGGTCTTGGCGGCCTCCTGGCCGTCCCGGCTGCCCGGGCCCATCCGCATCATCGCCACGGCGTGGCCGCGCAGTTCGGCGCGGTCGGCCGCGGGGACGTCCAGCAGCTCGCAGATGGTGGCGAGCGGGAGGCGGTCGGCGAGGAAGCGCATCAGGTCGGCGGGGGCGCCGTGCTCGGCCATCTCGTCGAAGTAGCCGTCGACGGTCCGCTGGGTGGCCGGGCGCATCCGCTCGACCTGGCGGTTGGTGAAGCCCTGGGCGACCAGCCGGCGCAGCCGGTTGTGGGCGGGCGGGTCCATCAGGTTGATGGCCTCGGCCTGGGCGATCGGGGCGGGCGTCATCCGGGGCAGGTCGCGGCCGATGCCCGCGGCGCGGCTGAACCGGCGGTCGGTGGTGACGACCCTGACGTCCTCGTAGCGGGTGGCCAGCCAGGCCTCGCCCTCGCCGTGCGGCAGCCGGATCCTGGCGACCGGGTCCTCGGTGAGCAGTCGCTTCAGGAGGGGGTCGAACTCCAGGCCGTCGGTGTGGTGGAAGGGGCAGTCCCACACGGGGGGGTTGGTGCTCACGGGCCGGTCCAAGTGTTGTCGTCATGCCGGGGGGCGCCCGAGGTGTGTCGGTCCGGCTCGGGCGTGGACATGCAGATGGTGCCCCATGAATTGGCAAAAAGGGGAATTCGGTGAAGAGTTAACTCCAATGAGTGAGATTCGGATGATAGTCATGCGAATTGGCGCTCGTAGGACGCGAGTTGACGGTCAGCCGCCACCCGGCGCGACCAGCCCGGTCTCGTAGGCGAGCACCACCGCCTGCGCCCGGTCGCGCAGGTTCAGCTTGGCGAAGATCCGGGCCACATGGGTCTTCACCGTCGACTCGCTGAGCGTCAGTTCACGCGCCAGCTCCGTGTTGGACAGCCCGCGTCCGAGCAGCGTGAGCACCTCCGCCTCGCGCGGGGTCAGCGGGGCGAGGTCGCGGTGCAGCGCCGGGCCCTCGGAACCCGGGGCCGGGCGCGGCGCGCCGGCGGCGAAACGCTCGACCAGGCGCCGGGTGATCGAGGGGGCGAGCAGCGCGTCCCCGGTGTCCACCAGCCGTACGGCGGCGGCGAGGTGGGCCGAGGTGACGTCCTTGAGCAGGAAGCCGCTGGCCCCGGCGGACAGCGCGGCGTAGACGTAGTGGTCCAGGTCGAAGGTGGTCAGCATGATCACCCGGCAGCCGGGCACCCGGGCCAGGATGCGCCGGGCGGCCTCCAGGCCGTCCGTGCCGGGCATCCGGATGTCCAGCAGCGCGACGTCCGGGCGGTGCAGCACGGCGGCGGCCACCGCCTCGTCGCCGTCGGAGGCCTCGGCGACCACGTCGATGCCGCGCGCGGTAAGGATCATCCGGAAGCCGGTGCGGACCAGCTCCTGGTCGTCGGCGATCACCACCCGCGGACGGCGCTCCGGCGGCTGCTCCGGGTCCGTGCGGCCCCCCGTCACGGCCGGTCCAGCGGGATCCGGGCGCGGACCCGGAAGCCGCCGCCGATCCGGCGCCGGGCGTCCAGGTCGCCGCCGTACACCGCGACCCGCTCGCGCAGGCCGAGCAGCCCGCGCCCGGCGCCGTCCGGCCCCTGCCCGGCCGGCGCGGCGGGTGCCCCGGAGAGCACACTCGGGCCGCTGTTGAGCACCTCCACCCGCAGGTAGTGGTCCGCGTAGCGCACCGTCACCTCCGCCGTCACCCCGTCCCCGTGCTTGAGCGCATTGGTCAGTGCCTCCTGGACGATCCGGTACGCCGTCACGTCGACGCCGCCGGGCAGCGGCCGCGGCTCGCCGGAGATCCGCACCTCGACCGGCAGCCCGGCGAAGGCGAACCGGTCGATCAGCGGGCTCAGCCGGCCCAGGCTGGGCTGCGGCGCGAAGTCGTCCGCGGCCTGCTCCTCGCCGCCGTCCGTGGCGGGGGCGAGCAGGCCGAGCAGGTGCCGCAGTTCGGTCATCGCGTCCCGCCCGGCCGCCTCGACCGCGGCCATCGCCGCCGCGGCCTCCTCCGGCATGATGGTCAGCACCTCGCGCGCGGCCCCTGCCTGCACCACCATCAGGCTCACGTTGTGGCTCACGATGTCGTGCAACTCGGCGGCGATCCGCGCCCGTTCGGCGTCCACGGCGGTCCGGGCGGCGCTCTCCCGCTCCCGTTCCAGCAGCCAGCCGCGCTCGCCGACGGCCGTCCGGTGCAGCCTTCGCGCCCGGGCGAGCGCCACCGCCAGCCAGCCGGCCGCCGAGCTCGCCGCACCGGCCGTCGCGACGGCCGCCCACTCCCACCCCGTTCCCCACACGGCATCAGTTTCCCAGGTCACGGCATGATCCACATCATCCGGGGGTGCCGGGCCCGTACATCCCGAGTACTACGGCGCCCGCGGTTACACCCGGGGTGGGACGTGCCGGCGGCGGCCCCGCGCCTACGGTCGTCCACCATGAGCAATCACCACGACGGGACGACCTCCCGGCCGGACGACGCGCAGGTCGTCGTCGAGCTGTCCGGGGTCCACAAGGAGTTCGGCGACGCCAAGGCGCTCGACGGCCTCGACCTGCGGATCCGCCGGCGAGGCGGTCGCGGTGATGGGCCCCTCGGGGTGCGGCAAGTCCACCCTGCTGAACATGGTGGCCGGACTCGACCGGCCCACCGCCGGCACCGTCCGGGTGCAGGGCCAGGACCTCGGACGGCTGAACGAGAACGGGCTGGCCCTCTTCCGCCGCCGCCACATCGGCATGGTCTTCCAGTTCTTCAACCTGATCGACGACCTCCCGGCCCTCGACAACGTCGCCCTGGCCGCCCAGCTGACCGGCACCAGCGCCCGCCAGGCCCGTCGCCGGGCACTGGAGCTGCTGGACGAACTCGGCGTCGCCCACCGCAAGGACGTCTACCCGGCCACCCTCAGCGGCGGCGAGCGCCAGCGGGTCGCGGTGGCACGCGCCCTGATGAACCGCCCGGCCCTGCTGCTCGCCGACGAGCCCACCGGCGCGCTGGACAGCCGCTCGGGCGAGCAGGTGATGGACCTGCTGATCGACCTCAACCAGATCGGGCAGACCCTGCTGATCGTCACCCACGACCCCGGCCTGGCCACCCGCTGCGCCAGCCGGCTGGTCGAGATGGCGGACGGCCGCGTGGCGAACGAGCGGATGCTGGAGCCGCAGTCATGACCGGCGCGGTGTGGCGGGCCTCCCGGGCGGCCGTGAAGCGCCGCCGGGTGCAGACCCTCGTGATCGGCCTGGTCGTCTTCTGCTCCACCACGACGGTGCTGCTCGCCCTGGCGGTGATCAGTGCCGCCCGGGCGCCCTTCGAGGCGGCCTTCGACGGGCAGCACGGCGCCCACGTCGTGGCGTCCTTCGAGCCGGCCAAGGCCTCGGCGGAGCAACTGGCCGCCACCGCCCACCGGCCCGGCGTCGAGGCGGCCGCCGGGCCGTTCGACCAGGTGACGGTGGAGATCCCCACCGACTGGGTCGGCAGCCCGCCCGGACCGCTGACCCTGGTCGGCCGGGCCGACCAGGCCGGGCCGGTGGACCGGGTCGAGCTGCTGTCCGGCCGCTGGGCCACCGCACCCGGTGAGGTGGTCCTCAACTCGCTGTTCGGAGGCGCGGCGGAGCAGCTCCTGAACTCCCGGCTCCCCATCGGCGGCGGCCGGTACCTCACCATCGTCGGCTTCGTCAACAGCATGAGCCAGAGCGCCGGCGGCTGGGTCACCCCCGAGCAGGCCGCCGCCCTGCACCCCACCGGTCGGCAGATGCTCTACCGCTTCACCGACGCCGCGAGCGAGCAGCGGCTCACCTCCGCCATGGACTCCGCCACCGAGGGCCTGCCGAAGGACGCGATCACCAGCGCCCAGTCGTACCTGGTGCTCAAGGACGCCTTCTCGGCGGGGGCCGATGCCTACCTGCCGCTGATGACGGTCTTCGGCGTGCTCGGACTGGTCGTCTCGGCGCTGATCGTCGGCAACGTGGTGAGCGGCGCGGTCGTCTCCGGCTACCGGCACATCGGCGTGCTGAAGTCGATCGGCTTCACCCCGCGCCAGGTGGTGACCGTCTACCTCACCATGGTCTCGGTGCCCGCGGTCGCCGGCACCGTCCTCGGTACGGCGGCCGGCTGGGTGGCGTCGTACCCGATCCTCAAGTCCGCGTTCTCCGGCATCGTCACCGGCACCGCCGTGATCGAGCCCGCCGGCTGGCTGCCGCTCGCCACCCTGGTCAGCGTCCCGCTGCTGGTCGTCCTCGCCGCGCTGCTCCCGGCCTCGCGCGCCCACCGGCTCCCCGCCGCCCAGGCCATCTCGGCCGGCAGTTCCCCGCGCAACGGCCGCGGCCTGAGGGTCCAGCGCCGGCTGAGCGGCACCCGGCTGCCGCGCGCCGTCAGCCTCGGCCTCGGCCAGCCCTTCGCCCGCCCCGCCCGTACCGCGCTGACCATGTCGGCGATCGTGCTCGGCGTGGTCACCGTGACGATGACGGCAGGTCTGAGCAGCACCCTGACCAGATTGGTGGACCACACCGACGGCCACACCCATGTCAACGTCCAGACCGCCCACTTCTCGGGCAACAGGACCGAGCCCAGGCTCACCCCGGCCCAGACCGAGGCCATGCTGCACGCCACCCCCGGTGCCGAGCGGGTCAGCACGCGCGGGCTGGTCCAGGTCGGGCTGGTCGGCTACGCCCAGCCCGCGTTCGCCGACTTCTACGGCGGCGACGACAACGCCAACGCCAAGTGGCTCTCGGTGGTGAACGGCCGCCCGGCGACCGGCCCGAACGAGATCGAGGCCGGCCCGTCCTTCCTGAAGCAGCACGGGCTCAAGCTCGGCGACAAGGTCACCCTGGACCTGGACGGGCGGCGGGTGGCCGTCACCCTCGTCGGCGAGGAGGCCGAGGGCAACCCCCGGGCGTTCGCCTCCAACGACGCCACCAGGGCCGCCCTCACCGACGACCCGCACGTGGTCGAGTACGACGTGACGCTCGCCAAGGGCGCCGACGCCGAGGCGTACCGCAAGGCGGTGTCGGACGCCGACCCGAGCCTCTCGACCTCGGTCTTCGACCCCGACCTGGCCGGGCCGATCGCCGCCGTCATCGCCTTCACCACGATCTTCACGGTGCTGCTGTCGGTCGTTGCCGCGTTGGGCGTCTTCAACACCCTGCTGCTCACCATCCGTGAGCGCCGCCGGGACCTCGGCATGCTCAAGTCGATCGGGATGACGCCACGGCAGGTGGTGGCGATGACGGTCACCTCGGTGGCCTGGCAGGGCGTGGTCAGCGGGATCATCGGCATCCCGGTCGGGGTGGTGGCCCACCGGCTGATCGCCGAGAACGTCGGGACGATCGTGTTCGCGCAGGACACGCTCGACGTCTGGAGCGCCCCGCTGCTCGTCGGCCTCGCCCTCGCCGGCGTCGCGATCGCCGTCCTCGGCGCGCTCGTCCCGGCGCGTTCGGCGGCCCGGCTGCCGATCGCCGAGGTGCTGCACAACGAGTGAGCCCGCGGGCCCCTGCCGGGGGCAAAGGGGCGGACGGCCGGTCGGGACTCCCGACCGGCCGCCCGTGTTGTCCGGGCTTGCGGAATCCCGCGCCGCGTGCGTCCTACCGGCTGACGCATGCTCAATCACGGCTGTGAGGACGCCTATCATCGCGCCATGGCCACCGCTGAGCTGATCCGCATCGTCTCCCGCTCCTCGCCCATGGCGCTCGCCCAGGTCGAGCGGGTCCGTACCGAACTCGCCGCCCTGCAGCCGGGCCTGCGCACCGAGGTGGTGCCCGTCACCACCTCGGGCGACCGCTGGACGGGTGATCTCGCCCAGCTCGGCGGCAAGGGCGCCTTCACCAAGGAGGTCGACGCCGCGCTGCTCGCCGGGGAGGCCGACGTCGCCGTGCACTGCCTCAAGGACGTACCCGCCGACCGGCCGCTGCCGGCCGGCACCGTCTTCGCCGCCTACCTGCGCCGCGACGACATCCGCGACGCCCTCGTCCACCCCGGCGGCCTGCCGCTGGCCGCACTCCCGCCGGGCACCCGGATCGGCACCTCCTCCGTCCGCCGGGTCGCCCAGCTCGCCGCCTCCCACCCCCACCTGGAGTGCGTCCCGATCCGCGGCAACGCCAACAGCCGGCTCGCCAAGCTGGACGCCGGGGACGTCGACGCACTGCTGCTCGCCGTCTCCGGCCTGGAGCGGATCGGCCGGCCGGAACGGATCACCGAGGTGCTCGGCATCGAGGCGATGTGCCCGCCGATCGGCGCCGGCATCCTCGTCCTGCAGTGCCGCGAGGGCGACACCGCGACCATCGAGGCGGTCACCGGCCTCGGCCACCACGACACCTGGCGCGAGGCGGCGGCCGAGCGGATGTTCCTGCACGCGCTCCAGGGCCACTGCAACAGCCCGATCGCCGGCTACGCCCGGGCCGAGCGGGACGGCCGCCTCTCGCTGCGCGGCCGCGTCTTCACCCCGGACGGCAAGCGGGTGCTGGACGCCCACGAGTGGGCGGGCGCGCTCAGCCCGGAGGACCTCGGGACCTCGGTGGCGCTGGCGCTCAAGCGGCAGGGGGCGCAGGAGCTGATCTCCTCGATCCCGCACTGAGGCCCGGCGGGTTACGGTCCGCAGTCCGTTCTTCGGGGCCCGCCTCGGGGCCGGGGCGTGAACGGCCGGTGGCACCGCGGTCGACTTTCCCCCGTCGGAGCGAGAACCGGGCGGGTGCCCGGGGCGTCCGTCTGAGGCGTGATCAGTACGGTGCTCGGCGGGATGCCGATGTTCTGGCCCGGGCTGCTGCTCTCGCTGGTGCCCGCGGCGCTGCTGAACCGGCCGGTGGGGCGGTTGCTGCGGGCCCATTGGGTGGTGGGCTTCGTGCTGCTGCTCGGCCTCGGCGGGGTGGTCGCGGCGACGCTGCTGCCGGACGCCTTCCGGCTCACCGAGGGCGCCGTCCGGCACTGCGCCGTGGAGGGCGGCAGGCCGCGCTCGCCGTACGAGCTGCTGCACGTGAGGCACATCGAGCTGAAGCTGGCGACCTTCGCCCCGGTCGGCTTCGCGGCGGCGCTGGCCGGGACGCGGCGGCGGGCGGTGGCGGCGCTGCTGGGCGCGGCGGCGCTGCCGTTCGCGGTGGTGGCGGTGCGGTACGCGGTGCCGGCGATCGGGCGGGCCTGCGATGTGCAGGACGTCTGGGACGGGGTGCAGGGGGTCGCCCTGGGTGCGGCGCTGGGGCTGGTGGGGGGGCCGCTGGTGCGGGCGGTGCGGGCGCGGTCGCGCGCTGTCTGAGCTACTGGTCGAGGAGCGGGAAGAGCCGGGTGACGGCGGCGACCGGGCGGGCCCCGGCGGGCCGGGTGGCCGGGTCGGTGTCGCGGCTCCGGTAGCGGGCCAGCACCCGGCGGAACTCCTCGGCGACGGCGACCAGTTCGGCGGGGGTCAGGTGGACGACGGCGCTGAACGCCTCGTCCTGCTGCCACTCGGCCGGGGCCTCGGCGCGCCGGGCGAGCCAGTGCCGGTGGCTCTCGTCCTCCAGGCCGCGCGCCAGTTCGCCGAACCCGCCGTCCGCCTCCGCCCGTCGGGCTGTCGGCAACCGCCACGGCCGGGCCCGCCCGTCGGTGGCCGGGGCCTCCTCGATCAGCCCGTACCGGGCCAGCTGCCGCAGGTGGAACGAGCAGAGGCCCGAGCTGAGGCCGAGCCGGGCGGCGGCCTCGGTGGAGGTGACGGTGCCGTGCTCGGCGAGCAGTTCCAGCAGCGCGGTGCGGACGGCGTGCTCGGGGAGGGAGCCGGTTCTGACGAGGTCTTCGGTCACTTTGCAAAGTCTGCTACTTTGCAAAGCTGACAGCAAGTCCATCGAGGGAGTGCCTGTGTCCGAGCTGCGCGAACGCCCGACCGTCCTGCGGATCACCGAGGTGGGGGAGGAGATCCTGCGCCGCACCTGCCGCCCGGCCACCGAGGAGGACTTCGGCAGCGAGCACCTCGCCCGGCTGATCGACGACATGTTCGCCACCATGCACGTCGCCGACGGCTGCGGCCTCGCCGCCAACCAAGTGGACGTGGACCTGCGCCTGTTCGTCTACGACTGCCCCGACGACGACGGCGTCCGGCACACCGGCCACATCCTCAACCCGGTGATCGAGGAGCAGGAGCCCGGGCGCGCGCTCATCGAGGAGACCGAGGGCTGCCTCTCCGTCCCCGGCGCCAACACCGGGCTCGCCCGCCCGGCCCGGACCGTGGTGCGCGGCGTCAACCAGCACGGCGAGCCTGTCACCATCGAGGGCACCGGCTACTTCGCGCGCTGCCTCCAGCACGAGACCGACCACCTGAACGGCGGGCTCTACATCGACCGGCTCTCCGCCCGCGACCGCAAGCGGATGATGAAGCAGACCGCCGACCGCCGGGAGAAGGTCTTCGCCGAGCGCGCCACCAGGGCCGCCAAGGCCGCGCGTTGACCGACCCCGCGCACCTCGCCGCCGTCCGGGAGTCCTACGACACCGTCGCCGCCGACTACCTCCGCCTCGTCGTCCCGCCGGAGGGCATGGACCCGGTGTCCCGGGCGATGCTCGCCGCCTTCGCCGAGCTGGTACGGGAGTCGGGCGGCGGCGAGGTCGCCGACCTCGGCTGCGGACCGGGGCGGGTGACGGCGTACCTGCGCGGCCTGGGGATGTCGGCCTTCGGGGTGGACGTGTCCGGCGGGATGATCGCGCTCGCCCGCCGGGCCTATCCCCAACTGCGCTTCCTGCGTGGCTCGATGGCGGCCCTCGACCTTCCCGACGGCGCCCTCGGCGGCATCCTGGCCTGGTACTCCGTCCACCACACCCCCGTCGAGCAACTGCCGTCGTTGTTCGCCGGGTTCCGCCGCGTCCTCGCGCCCGGCGGTCACCTCCTCCTCGGCGGCCACGCCGGCGAGGCCCAACTGCTGCACCCGGACCGGGCGTACGGCCACCCGGTGTCGTACGCCTCGCACCTCGTCCCGGCCGGGCAGCTCGTCGAACTCCTCGAACAGGCCGGTTTCGCCGTCACGGCCCGCCTCGAACAGCCGAACCCGCAGAGGGCCGACCGCTCGTACGTCTGCCTGCTGGCCGAGACCCGTACAGAGTGAATCTGTCGGGTGGTGGGTCAGGCGGCCTCGGTGGTGGCGGCGAAGGCGACGAACGCCTGCCAGGCGGTGGGGGAGAAGCTGAGCCGGGGGCCGCTCTTGTCCTTGGAGTCACGCACGTGGACGGTGCCGGGGGTCTCGGCGACCTCGATGCACTGGGCGCCCTCGTTGGTGCTGTAGCTGCTCTTGAACCAGGCCAGTTCCATGCCTTTGACGGTACGCCAACGGCCCGCCGCCAGGAAGGCGGTGGGCCGTTGAGGGGAGGTCCGGAAGGTGTCAGACCTCGGTGGTGGCGGCGAACTTCACGAAGGCCGCCCAGGCGGTCGGCTCGAAGGCCAGCTGGGGGCCGGACTTGTCCTTGGAGTCACGCACGTGGACGACATCAGGGGTCCCGGCGACCTCGATGCAGGCGCCGCCCTCGTTGCCGCTGTAGCTGCTTTTGAACCATGCCGGCTCGGTGTTCATCGTTCTCCCAGGATCTTCTCGATCAAGGCCAGGGACTCCTCGGGGCTGTAAGCCTGTGCCCTGAGGATGTTGTAGCGCGCATTCATGACCTGGACCTCGTCCGGATCGGTGATCAGCCTACTGCTCGTCTGTACCTCGATGTAGCCGTGCTGGGCCCGGCCTTTGGGGGTGATCAGGATGAATGGCCCACCCATGCCGGCGTGCTCGGTTCTGTCCAGCGGCAACACCTGGATGACCATTCCACGGGTCCGGCCGATCTCCAGAAGGTGGCGGAGCTGTTCTGCATGCACATCCCAGCCGCCAAGCGGTCTCTGCAGTACGCTCTCGTCGATTACCCAGCTGAACATCCCGCGTGGCCAGCGGGTCAGCACCTCCTGGCGTGCCATTCGTGCCGCCACCCGCATGTCGATCACTTCTTCGGACAAAGCCGGTTGCCTCATCGCGTAGACCGCTCGCGCATGCGCTTCGGTTTGAAGTAGCCCAGGGATGTCGAGCGTGGCGAAGTCGTGCGTTTCGACCGACACGTCCTCCAGACTCACGTAGCCGCGAAACCAAGCCGGGTGTCGCAATCGGGTCTTGGCCCGAGCCTTCATCACGTCATCCACCGCGATGGCCAGCAGGCCACCGGCATTGAGCGCCTTGTCCACCGCGATCAAAAGCTCAGGCTGTGGGGTCCGCACTCCTCTCTCCACCGCGCTGATCAACTGTTCGCCGTAGCCGATGATCTCGCCGAGCTGCTTCTGTGTCAGCCCGGCCTGTTCCCGTAGAAGCTTGATCTGCTTGCCGATCGCGCGGAAGAAGTCCGAGACCTCCGTGAGGTCCTCCGGTAGTTCCGTCCGTGCCACGTCGCCCGAGTCGCTCCTGCGTGCCGCTCCCATCGCGACCACCCCGTCTGTGATTGAGCCACGAAACAAAAGGCTGTCCGCACCCGTACAGGCACTCTCCGTGCTTGCTGGATGCATGGTCAGGGTACTTCCGCCCCGTCACGCTTATCTCCCATGACGACCGAAATCCCCCTCGACAACCCCCGGTCCCGTACCGCCGTCCTCACCGCCTCCCCCAAGGGCGCTGCCATCTGCCGTCGCCTGGCGAGGCGTCAACTCTCGGGCTGGGGGCTGAACTCCACGCACACCGAGCCGTTCCACTGCGCGCTGCTGATCGTCGCCGAGCTGGCCGCGAACGCGATCACGCACGGGCGCCTTGCGGGGAGCGGGTTCGAGGTGCACCTCTCGCTCACCACCTCCGTGCGCCGGGGCGCCACCCTGCGCATCGAGATCAGCGACCCCCGGGGGGACAGGCTCCCCGTCCTCCCCGCCGTCCACACCCCGAACGCCCAGACCGGCCGCGGCCTCACCCTCGTCGACGCCCTCTGCGACCGCTGGGGCACCATCCCCCGCCACTCCAACTCCAAGACCGTCTGGGCCGAACTCGACCTCGCCGAGGCCACCGACGCCCCCGACGCCCTCTGAACCCCGCGATACCCCACCGGTCCTCCGAGCCACCCGGAGTGGGGGGGGGGGGCGGGCGGCGACACCCCCCACCCCAGTTATACCACCCCCCCGGGCCCCCCCCGCTTGTGGTGTTGGACCACCGGGGGCGGCGCGGCCAGGAGG
>NZ_JBSHAP010000176.1:0-14271 GCF_053611565.1 Kitasatospora sp. NPDC054795 | reverse complement strand
GGCCACAACACCGGCGGCAACTGCGTAGCCGCCGGGGCCGGGGGAGGCGGAGGCGGAGGCTACTTCGGCGGTGGCGGGGGCGGCGCCTCCGCCCCCGGCAGCAGCGGTTTCGGCCGCGCGGGTGGTGGCGGCGGTGGCGGAGGCAGCAGCTTCGCCACTCCGACGGGCACCGGGACGGCCTATGCGGACTCGAGCATCGGGACGGCGAACAAGAACGGTCAGGTGATCATCTCCTACACGGTGGTCACCCCTTCCTTGACCATCGCCAAAACCCACACCGGGAAATTCGTCCAGGGCAAGCGGGGGACCTGCACCATCGAGGTCGGCAACACCGGGCCTGGCGCCACCGATGGCAGCACGGTCACCGTGACCGACACCCTCCCGCCAGGACTCACCGCTGGCCGCATCGCTGGCGCCGGATGGAACTGCACCCTGGCCACCCTCGCGTGCACGCGCAGCGACGTCCTGACAGCAGGCAGCAGCTACCCGCCCATCACCCTCAAGGTCAGGGTCTCCTGCGACCGCGACACAGCCCGCGAGGTCACCAACAGAGCCACTGTCACAGGAGGCGGCGACACTGCCATCCACACCGCCACCGACCCCACCACCATCAAACACGAGAGGCACTGTCACCACGACGAGCACGAAACCTGGTTGGCGATCGGTCGCGGCTGAGTGCGGCAGCGAAGTGCAGTAACCACTGCCACCAGAATCGGCACGGGCCGCGCCCGGGCGCTGATGGCACCCGGCCGCCAGGTGTTTCGCGACCGCTTCCGCGTCCCGGATGACCGGCTCCCCGTCCAGCGCGATCCGTCACGGGAGTTCCTCAACTCCCGTGACGGCGGCGTTCGGTGAGGCTGATCACGCCGCTCGGCGCATCTGGGACTTCCGGTTCGGGGTGACGTTTCAGGGTGGAGTGGGAATCAGTCCGGTTTCGCGGAGCAACCTCCAGGCAACCTCCAGCCAGGCCGACTACCAGCAAGTCTGCACCCGCCTATGGCCAACTGCGGCCAGGCTTCGGAGAAAACACCCGGGTGAGCGACAGCCCCCTTGGCACCCGGACGGGTTCGATTTTCGGCCGGCGCTGCCGCCCTCAGACCCTTTGAACACAGGTACTCAACTTGTCCTACCTTTCAAGCGGGTCGGATCTGATCATTCGTAGGATCAGGGAAGCCCAGGGGTTCCGGGTATGGCTGTGAGCTTGTCGCTGCCTGATGGTTTGTCGGCACTGACGCTGTCAGGCGTGGTGCGAGGACGGCCGGTCGTGAGACGCGGAACCCGGATCTTGTCCATGACGGACTCGAACCGGGTGCAGTCGGCGCATTGTCCCGGCGTGACGACCAGGGGCAACGCCCGGCAGCGGCCCTCCGCGCTCAGGTGGATCTCGGTGGTGCGACCGCCTCGGGATCGCCCGATGGCCTCGCCGGCCGCCCGGGCGGCCGGAGAGCCGGGGCTCGGCCCGTGGGTGATGCTCGGCAAAACCTTCAAGGGGCTGACCGACCGGAGGCTCGCCCGGGAGACCGCCGAGTTGCTCGCTCGGGAGACCGGGCGGGACGCCCGGACGGTGCTGGTCCGGCCGGAACTGGTCGTCGAGGTCGGCTTCGACGGCCTCCGGCGCAGCCCCCGCTGCCCCGCCGGGCCGGCCCTGCGGTTCGCCCTGGTGGTGCGCTACCGGCCGGACAAGAGCGCCGCCGAGGCCGACACGGTGCCCTCCGTACGGGAGTTGGTCACCGCCGAAGGCTTGTGAGGCCGTTCGCGCGGCCGGGTCCGCCGACCCGTCCGGCGAAGTACCGCGGGTTGAAACGCATTGTGCCGCCATGGGGGTTCACACACAGGGGCCGAATCGGCCGTTCTCGGTCCGGCCACCGTACCCGTCCGTAAACGGACCGGCGACGGCTAGTTTGACCGTGACAACGAGAGGCGGCCGCCGGGCAGCCGGCGCCGCCCTGACGAAAGGTGCCCGACATGCAGGTGAGTGTCGACCGGGACCGCTGCTGCAGCTCCGGCATGTGCGTGACGAACGCCCCCGCGGTCTTCGACCAGGACGACCGGGACAGTCTTGTGATGCTCCGTCAGATCGTGCTGCTGCCCGAGCAGTTCGACGACGTCAGGCTCGCCGCCGAGCTCTGCCCGGGCCGGGCGATCACCGTCACCGGGGACGAGCCCGCGCGGACCGGGGCCTGACCGGCCCCGCCGCCGGCCCCACAGGCCGCCGGGGACTCCCTGCACCCCCGACAGCCCCACGAGGCCCCCGCGACATGAGGAGACCCCCGCCGTGACCACCACACCCACCACCCCCGCCGTCCCGCTGCTGCCGGCCCCGCACTCCGGCGGCTGCCCGTTCGGCCCGCCGCCCGCGTACACCGAGGCCGCCGCCACCGGGCCGGTGACCAGGGCCGAGCTGCCCGACGGCGACCTCTGCTGGCTGGTCACCGGCCTCGCCGAGGTCCGCACCGTGCTGTCCGACCGCCGGTTCAGTGCCGACATACGCCACCCGTCCTTCCCCCTGCTGGTCGCCGGCGCTCGCGAGCTGATCACCGACAACCCGGACTTCCTGCGGCTCGACGACCCCGAGCACGCCCGCCAGCGCCGCATCATCACCGGGGAATTCCTGGTCAAGCGGGTGGAGGCGCTGCGCCCGGAGATCCAGCGGATCGTGGACGAGGCACTGGACCGGATGACCGCGGGCCGGACCACGGCCGACCTGGTCACCGACTTCGCGCTGCCGGTGCCCTCGCTGGTGATCTGCCTGCTGCTCGGTGTGCCGTACGAGGACCACGACCGCTTCCAGAGCCTGAGCCGCACGATGCTCAGCCGGGAGAGCACCGTGGAGCAGCTCCGGGAGGCCCAGGAGGAGGTCCGGGAGTACCTGCGCGACCTGACGGCCCGCAAGCGCGCACAGCCGGAGGACGACGCCCTCAGCCGACTCGCGGCGCGGGACGACCTGACCCCGGACGACGTGGCCGGCATGGGCGTGCTGCTGCTGATCGCCGGGCACGAGACGACCGCGAACATGATCGCGCTGTCGACCGCGCTGCTGCTGGAGCACCCCGAGCAGATCCCCGGCCTGGCCGACCCGGCCACCCTGCCGGGCGCGGTGGAGGAGCTGTTGCGGCTGCTGACCATCGTGCACACCGGCCTGCCCCGGGTGGCGCTGGAGGACGTGGAGCTGGGCGGCGTCACCGTCCGGGCCGGGGAGGGCGTGATGGCGATGCTCTCCACCGCCAACCGGGACGAGGCGGTGTTCGGCGGCGCCGGCCATCGGGCGACGGACGAGCTGGACCTGGACCGGGACGCCCGGCGGCACCTGGCGTTCGGCTTCGGCGTGCACCAGTGCCTGGGCCAGCCGCTGGCCCGCGCCGAACTCCAGATCGCCCTGGAGACGCTGTTCCGCCGGCTGCCGGGGCTGCGGCCGGCCGGCGAGCGCGAGTTCCGTACCGATTCGTTCATCTACGGGATGCGGTCACTGCCCGTGACCTGGTGAGCGGGGCCCAAAGGAGAACTCTCACCGGAGTACCCGGCGGAGCTGTCCGGGCGGTCATGTGCGGAGCCTGATGACGAGAGCGGCCGCGGTGACGGTGCCGAGGTGGACGTATCCGCGCTTGTCGTAGCGGGTTGCGACCGCTCGGGCGTGGTCGGGTAGCCGGGCCACGTTGCCGTGGCCCGGCCCCCTCAGAACCGGGCATGCCTGTTTCCAAGCACCGCGGCTCAAGCAAGCCCAATGGCTTCACAGGTTCTGCTGTTGATCCCGTCTGCCATCGCTCGCGTGGTGCTGGCGATGGCACTCGGAGTGGACGAGGCGAAGGTTCTTGCTCTCATCAGATTCGCCGTTTCGCCGGTAGGTGAAGTGGTGCTTGTGCAGCCTCTTCTTCATGGCGTCGAACCACTCAATCCACTCGCGCGGGCTGTCCGGTTCGTATTCCGCCCCAGCGATGAGGGCCTGACCGCAGAGCGGGCAAGAACCCTTCTGACGCGCCGCCAGGACCAGACTGATCTTGTCCATTGGCGGTGGAGTTCGCGTCATTCGGCGCTGACTCCAGTAGTCATGCAGGGCAGGGTCATCCGGAGACGACTTTCCCTTGACCAACTGGTGCCTTCTGATGCTGGTCCAGGAGAACTTGGGAAGGTGGGCGCCGGAGGCGCGATCACCGAAGACCCATTTGTTGTTCCTGGACCGGTTGAGCCTGCCGAAATACTTCTGAACAATCCAGTACCTCGACTTCTTCGGGTGGCTGCGCTTGGCCCACTTGTAGGTGAGCGTCCACACGTAGCTGTCCAGCTCGGAGAAGGTCCTGCTGGACACCACCGTCCGGTAAGACGCGGACCAGCCTCTGACGATCGGAGACAGTCTGCGCAGGACGGCCGTGACGTTCAGGCCGAGTAGGGCCTGAATCTCGTCACGAAGCCGCATCGAACATATTCCCGGCTGGCTGGATCACGAACTCACGGACAAGCCTGTGGCCCACGCCAACCTCGCCCGCCCGTACCTGCACTGGTTCCTGCTCCGGCGAGCACGCCAGCGCGCCGCCGTCCGCCGCCATCCCGCCTCGGCCGACCGCGACCTGCGGCGCCGCGGCAGCGTCGCCCTGGACTTCCTGGCCCGGATGGACCAACGCGGCCTGGCCCTCGCCGACCTCGCCCAAGAGCACATCGGCGAATGGATCGCCGGAGCCATCAGTCAGCGGCGCTACCTGATCCGCTACTTCCTGAAGTGGACCACAAGCCGCCGACTCACCCGCGAACTGACCGTCCCATCCGTCCCGAGCCAGGAGCCCCAGGACCTGCTCGATGACGACGATCGCTGGCGGCACCTCCAACGCTGCCTGACCGATGCTGCCCTGCCGATGGACGTCCGCGCCGGTGGCGCGATCACCCTGCTGTTCGGCCCGTCCACGGAACGTCTTTGCCATCTGACACCTGAGTACCTCAAGTTCGACGACAAGCACGCCCACCTGGTCCTGGGCCGCCACCCCGTCCTGCTGCCTCCACGACTCGCCGAACTCCTTCGGCAACTTGCCGGACAGCCCAAGCTGCGACCGCAGCTCTCGCGAGCCCACCCGGGCCGTCGATGGCTCTTCCCAGGTATGGTCCCGGGCAAGCCGTTCTCGACGTGCGGCATGACCCAGAAACTCAACCGGCACGGCATCCTGGCTCGCACCGCGCGCAACGGAGCGCTGGCCGCCCTCGCTGCTGATCTCCCCAGCCCGATCCTCGCCGACGTGACCGGGACGCACCGCCACACCGCGCTCCGCTGGGTTGCCTACGCCCGACGCGACTGGGCCGAGTACCCTTGCGGCCCGGGCCGCGCTGTTGGACGGCGCCTACCGGGAGGTTGCCGCCCGGCTCCCGGTGAACGCGCAGATCACCGCCGACGGCGAGGGGCGGCTGCACGTCGCGGCGCTGGAGCCGGAGACCGAACCAGTGTCGCTGCGGGCGGCGGTGAACGCGATGCTGCCGCGGGTGGACCTGCCGGAGGTGCTGTTGGAGGTGTTCTCCTGGACCGGCGCGGACCAGGCGTTCACTTCGGTGACCGGCGGCGAGGCCCGGTTCAAGGACCTGCCGGTGACGATCGCGGCGCTGCTGGTCGCCCACGGCTGCAACGTTGGCTTCACCCCGGTGATCGGCGGAGCGGACGCCTGCGGTACGGGTGGCTCTGCCACGTCGACCAGACCTACCTGCGAATGGAGACCTATCGGGCCGCGAACGGAATCCCTTCACGCCAGGTGTCTGATTGACTACCCTCTGCGCCGAAAATCCTCGGAGTGAGTGTTGCAGCAGAGAGGAATCACCGTGGGTGACGAGAACAAGGGCGGCCCGAACGACGGCAAGGGCGGGGCCCGCGCCAAGCCCGGGGGTCCGCAGATCGGCCCGAAGCCGAACCCGGACGGACAGGGCCCGACTCCCGATCCGAAGCACAAGTGACGGCGGCCGCCGACGTCCAGGTCCGGCTGGTCGACCGGCTGGAGGCCTCGGGTGCCCTGACCCCCGGTTGGCGGCAGGCGTTCCTCGATGTCGGCCGCCATGGGTTCCTCCCGGACGTCTTCTGGGCGAGCAGCGGCGACGGCTACGAACGCTGCGACCGCGCGCAGAGCCCCGGGCGGTGGCTGGAGCTCGCGTACTCCGACGTGGCGATCGTGACGCAGTGGGACGACGGAACGGACAACGGACAGCGGGAGCCGACCTCGTCGGTGTCCATGCCGACGATGGTCGCCTCCATGCTGCGCGACCTGGACGTCCACGAAGGCCACAGGGTCTGGGAAGGCGGAACCGGCCCCGGCTGGAACGCCGGGCTGCTGGCCCGGCGTCAGGGCGCGCACAACGTGGTGACCGTGGAGCTGGACTCGGCGGTCGCCGCCCAGGCCGCCGCCAACTTCCGGGCCCTCGACGCCGCTCCGACCGCGGTGGTGGGCGACGCGGCCCACGGATACCTGCCCGGGGCCCCGTACGACCGGGGAATCCTCACCTGCTCGGTACGGGAAATCCCCCCGGCCGTGATCGGGCAGATCCGCCGGCAGGGCGTGCTGGTGCTGCCCTTCGCGCCGCTCTTCGGGGGCGGAGCCGTTGCCCGGCTGACCGTTGCCGACGGCACGGCCATGGGCCCGTTCACCGGCTCCTCGGCGTTCATGCGCATGCGGCAGCAGCGCTACCAGGCCCCGCCCGTCGACGACTACCTGCCCGGCGACTGGCCCGGGAACGCCGCGCAGGAGTACACGACCCTGAACCCGCTCGAAGTCGTCGACGACTGGCTGGCATCCTTCGTCGTGGGCCTGGCCGTACCCGACGTGTACTACCGGCGCAGCGACGGCGGCGGTATGACGACCCTGTGGCTGTTCGACACGGGCGTCACCTCCTGGGCGACGGTGGACTTCGTGGACGGGGCGAGCCGGTTCGAGGTCCGCCAGTCGGGCCCCCGTCGGATGTGGTCGGAGGTCGAGGGGTCCTTCCAGTGGTGGGTGGGGGAAGGCCGTCCGGGGTTCGAGAGCTTCGGGCTGACCGTGGACGGGGGCGAGCACCGGGCGTGGCTGCACGAGCCGGCCAACCCGCTGCCGTCCCCACGGGGGCAGGGCTGAACCGCGCAGGCCGCGTGCAGCATCGGCGGGGGTGGAGCCGGTGGGGGCGGTAGAGGTCGGCGATACCGGGGTCGGCGGCGGGTTCGGCAAGGCGGGGGGCCTGCTCGACGAGGCACAGGAAACGCGGGAACGGGTCGTCGCGGCCGGGCGGGGTGCCGAGCCGGGCTTCGGCCGACGACCGGTCGACGGGCCACTGCCGCGACTGCGGCCGGCCCGTCGCGGCGGCGAGCCGCCGCACCCAGCGGTCACCCGGCACGTCGGCCCCTTCCTCCGTGTCCCCGGCGAGCAGGAAGGCCGTCGCCGGGTCGGCCCGGTGGGCCGTCACCGCGACCAGGTGCGATGCGCCGTCGTCGTTGTCCCGGACGATCACGCAGCCGATGCAGCGTTCGCCCACCGTCCCACCCGCACCGCTCGGCGAGGCGCCCGGCGAACGGGGCGGCCGGCGGCAGCCCGCTGTCGTCGTCGAGGGTGGGGTCGACGAAACCGCCGGTCGCAAGGATGCGCGCCGACCCCCGGCCCGGGCGCAGCGCCTCGACGAGGCGGTGGCGGGCGGTGGTGAGGTTGCCGTCGGCAGGCAGGCGGGCGATGGCCGGGGCCGGGCGGGTCAGCAGGGCGTCGACGCGGTGCAGGTGGTCGGTGGTGTTGTCCAAGACGGCAGTCAACCGCGGGCCGCTGACAAGGCTTCCGGCAGTCCTCGCCGTGGCGATCACAGCCGGCCATCAGCACGCTGGGGCCCTGGGGAAGCGGCGCCGGTCGCGGAGAGCGGCGCCGTCGTGGCCGCATAGCTCGACGGTGCGGCCACCGTCGAGCGGCTCAAGCTCGAGGACGGCCGGATCCGGCTGATGCCGCACAACTCGGCGTAAGAGTCGAGCCCCGGTCGTGGCCGTCGACCACCCAAGAGCCCTGGGCGCTCTTGTGAGCGGCGCCGAGAACGCAGGCCACCGCGCGATGCTGCTGCCCACCCACGGCCGGCGGGCGTGCAGCAGCACCTGGTCGACCACCGTGAGCGCGGTGAGCAGCAGGACCGGTCCCGGCAGCGTGACGAGGACAAGCATCCCCATGCCGTCCACTGTCACCACCCCGCCCGTAACGGACGGCGGTTGTTGCGTTGTTGGGCCGCTGTTGGCCTGCCCTGCCAGCTTTGTGGCCGTCCCCGCGTGACCGGCCCCCGCAGCGAAAGCCCGGGGCCGGGCGCACTCCCGACACCAGAGGCAGGACACATGAAAACCGCAACCCTCCGACTCCGCCGCATCAGGGCGGCCCTGACCGTGGTCGCCATGACGCTGACCGGCCTGACGGTCTCCGTGGGGCAGGCGTCCGCGCATCCCTACTACGCGTTCGAGATCCAGAACCAGGCGACGGGCCTGTGCATCGAGGCGTCGTCCGACGTGAACCCGTACCAGATGGAGCTCCACCCCTGCGGAAGCAGCGAAGACCAGTGGTTCGGCGTCAACGACCACAACCACCTCGTCGACCTCAACACCCGCGGCTCCTGCCTGGCGGCGGACTCCTACGGCAACGCCCTGTCCGTGGGCTGCAACACCGGCGACTACAACCTCGACTGGCAATTCGGCTCCACCGAGGGCGACTGGACGACCATCAACAGCCCCAATGGCTGTTACCTGAAGATCCTCAACGGGCAGACCCCGGCGTGCATGCCGGGCTTTCAGGGCAGCAACGCCCAGTGGCGCATGATCAAGCGGGTCCCGGACCACCACGCCGGCACGGACGCGGGCACGGGCCGGGTGAAGTGGGCGGACTTCGACGGCGACGGCAAGGCCGACTACATCACCGTCGGCTCCAACGGCGCGGTCAACGTCTGGCGGAACCGTGGCGGCGACACCGGCGGCGGCTGGGACTCCCTCGGCCAGGTCGCCAGCGGTCTCACCACGGACGCCACCCGGGTGCGCTTCGCCGACTTCGACGGTGACGGGCTGGCCGACTACATCTGCATCAACGCCGACGGCTCGGTGCAGGTCTACCTGAACCGCGGGGGCGACGGCCACGGCGGCTGGCAGCCCCTCGGTCAGGTCGCCAGCGGCCTGACCACCGACCCGAACCGGGTGCGCCTCGCCGACATCGACGGCGACGGCCGGGCGGACTACAACGTCATCGGCGCCAACGGCTCGATCAGCACCTACCTCAACCGCGGCGGCGACACCGGCGGCGGCTGGGCCAACTACGGCCAGATCGCCTCGGGCCTGACCACCGACCCCAGCCGGGTGCGCCTGGCCGACATCGACGGCGACGGCCGGGCGGACTACAGTGCCATCGGCGCCAACGGTTCGATCATCACCTACCTGAACCGTGGCGGCGACGGCCACGGCGGTTGGGCCGACTATGGTCAGATCGCCACCGGGACCACCACGGACCAGAACGCGGTCGTCCTCGCCGACTTCACCGGTGACCACAAGGTCGACTACATGGTCACCAACCCGAACAGCTCGGTCAGCGCCTACCGCAACGACGGTGGCGACGGCCACGGCGGCTGGACCAGCCTCGGTCAGGTCGCCGCCGGCGCCTGAGCCGCGTCACCGCCGTGACCCGGGGGGCTTCGGTCCGTCAGCCGAAGCCCCCGCTCGCACATCGGCCATCACCACACGTACGCCCTGGGGGGAACCTTGAAACGCATCCTGCTGCTCGGCCTGAGCACCGCACTGGGCATGGCCGGCGTGGCCGCCGCCCCGTCCGCGCCCGCCGCACACGCCGCGACGACGGCCGCCCCGGCCATGCACGCCGCGACGACGGCCGCCACCGTCACGGCCGCGGTGCCCTCGCTGCGCGTCATGCCGCTGGGAGACTCGATCACCGCGGGCGCCGGCAGCCCGACCGCATCGTCCTACCGCGCCCCGCTGTGGAGCCTGGTCGCCGGCCAGTCCCGCTACACCGCGCGCTACGTCGGCTCCCAGGCCGGCGGGCAGCTGCCCGGCCTCGCCCACGAGGGCCACTCCGGCTTCATGATCGACGACATCCGCGCCGGGATCGACCAGTGGCTCGCCGAGGCCCACCCGGACGTCGTCCTGCTGCACATCGGGGTCAACGACCTCGACCGCAGCACCGACCCGGCCCATGCGCCCGAGCGCCTCAAGGCCCTCCTCGACCGGATCTACGCGGACCGGCCCGGCGTCGCGGTGGTCATGGAGGGCGTGATCCCGACGACCCAGGGCCTCCAGGTCCCGCCGTCCACCTTCAACGACCGGGCCCGGCAGCTGCAGGCGGTCGAGGCCCAGGCGGGGAACAGCTTCCGCTACGTGGACCCGCCGGCCCTGACGCCCTCCGAGATGGCCGACCGCCTCCACCCCAACGACAGGGGCTTCCAGCGGATGGCGCAGGCGTTCTACACGGGACTGGACCAGGCGTACTCCGCCGGCGCAGCCAAGGCATCCGTGGTGTCCAATGCCGCCAACGACTCGGGCGGGCTGGGCCACGTCCGGTACGCGGACTTCGACGGCGACGGCAGGGCCGACTACATCGCCGTCGGCGCCAACGGTGCGGTCGACGTCTGGCTGAACCGGGGCGGCGACGGGCGCGGCGGCTGGCAGCCCGCCGGCCAGGTCGCCACGGGGACCACCACGGACGTCGGCCGGGTGCGCTTCGCCGACTTCGACGGCGACGGCAGGGCGGACTACGAGGTGATCGACCCGGACGGCTCGGTGCACGTCTGGCTGAACAAGGGCGGTGACGGGCAAGGGGGTTGGCAGCCCCTCGGCCGGGTGGCCGCCGGGCTCACCACCGACCCCGGCCGCGTCCGCCTCGCGGACTTCGACGGCGACGGAAAGGCCGACTACGCCGTCGTCGATTCCGGCGGCGCCGTACGGGTCTGGCTGAACCGCGGTGGCGACACCGGCGGCGGCTGGGTGGCCCTCGGCCAGGTCGCCTCCGGCCTGACGACGGACCAGGACCGGGTCCAGTTCGCCGACTTCAACGGCGGCGGCAACGCGGACTACGTCCTCACCGACACGCCGTCCAACGCCGCCCACGTCTGCACCTGGAACGGCGGCGACGGCCACGGGGGCTGGAACGACCTCGGCCAGGTGGCCACCGGCGTGCCCACCGGCTGACCGCACGGCCGGCGCCGCCCGGGGGCCTCGACCCCCGGGCGGCGCACTCGCGTTCAGTGCCGGACGTCGCGGAGCAGTTCGAGTCCGTCGAGGCTCTGCTGGAGCAGGGCCGGGATGTCGTGGTCCCGGCTGATCCCGGCCGCCTGCTCGAAGCAGGTACGGGCCTGCGGGAGCCGGCCGAAATGGGCGTGGGCCCGTCCGGTGATGATCAGGCAGTCGGCGATGCCGCTCATGGCCCCCAGACGGTGTCGCAGCGCCAAGGACTCGTCGAGGGCGGCGAAGGCGTCCTCCTGCCGGCCGAGGCCCCGCAGGGAGTCGCCGAGGTTGGCCAGCATGACGGCGACGTGCGTCAGGTTGCCGCGGTCCCGGCATACTTCGAGGGCCGCGCGGAAGTGGGTGTGGGCGGCCTCGAAGTCCTCGCTCAGCAGGAACGCCCCACCCAGGGCCGAGTGCACGCCGAGCCGGCCCGCCTCCTCCCCGGTCTCCTGGTGGAGTTTCCAGGCGGCCTGTGCGTACGCCAGGGCCTGACCGTACCGGCCCTGCTGGCCGACTGCCATGGAGAGGTACGCGAGCAGGCTGGCCCTGCAGAGGTCGTCGTCCAGCTCCTCGAAGAGGGCGAGGGCGGCTTCGAGGGCCTCGACCGCCTCGTCGTTGCGAAAGGCCATCCCGTGGGACCTGCCGAGCCTGCGCAGCGTCCACGCCTGGCCGAGCAGGTCGCCGTGCTCCCGGGCGGACTGCAGGGCGAGGTGCAGGCAGGCGTCCCACTCGCCCGTCCACCAGAACGTGTCCGCGTACCCCATGAGCCAGATCGCGAGCCGCCAGGTGAGGTCGGGGCGGGAGGAACCCGCGGCCCGGCGGATCACCTCCTTGATGACGGGCAGTTCCCGCCGGCACCAGTCCAGGGCGTCCTGCGGGTCGGTGAACACGGGCACCGGCGCGGCGGGGGACTCGGCCAGTCGCGGCGTCCGAGTGGGGTCGATGGCCGTCCCGGCGGCCTCCAGGGCGATCGCGTACCAGACGCCCAGCCGCAGCGCGGCCGCCTCGCGCGCCTCGGCGGGCTCCTCCTGGAGGGCGCGCTCGGCGGCGAACTCCCCGAGCAGGTCGTGGAAGCGGTAGCGCCACGGCTCCGGCGTCTGTACCAGGTGGACGTCGGCGAGCAGTTCGAGCAGGTCGGCGGTCTGCTCCCGGGGGCGGTCCAGCAGGGCGGCCGAGGCCTCGACCCCCAGGGTGTGGCCCGCCCACGGGCCCAGCAGCCGGAAGGCCCGTGCGGCCTCGCGCTCCAGCGGGTCCTCGCTGTCGCGGATCGCGAGGTAGCTGGTCGCGAACGTGGCGTCGACGGCCAGCCGCCCCACCGACAGGGCGCGCAGCCTCCCCCGGCTGTCGTCCAGCCGCTCGGCCAGGGTGCCCAGGGTCCAGGCCGGGCGGGAGGAGAGCCGGGCGCCGGTGATCCGCAGGGCCAGCGGCAGGCCCGCGCAGGCGGCCAGCAGGCGCATCGCGCCGTCCGGGTCCCGCCGGATGCGCTCGGGTCCGCAGAGCCGGGACAGGAGGGCGCGCTGCTCCTCGACGTCGAGCGGGGCGAGGGAGATCCGGGCGCCCGCCGGGAGGTCGGGGAGGGCGTTCCGAGAGGTGACGATCACCGCGCTGCGGCAGTCGCCCGGCAGCAGGGGCTCCACCTGGGCAGCGTCGCGGGCGTTGTCGAGCACCAGCAGGACGCGGCGCTCGGCGAGGGCGGTGCGCAGCAGCGCGGCCCGGTCGTCGGTGTCCTCGGGCAGGGGCCTTGCCGGGACGCGGTGGCCCGCGGGCCGCTCGTCCAGGGCGGCGAGGAGGGCGGCGAGCAGCTCGTGCGGGTCGCGGGCGGGGGCGGAGCCGAAGCCGCGCAGGTCGGCGTACAGCTGGCCGTCGGGGTAGTGGTGCCTGACGGCGTGGGCGGCCTGGACGGCGAGGGCGGTCTTGCCGATGCCGCCCATGCCGGCGACGACGGCGATCCGGGGGAGGCCGCCGCCGGGCTCGCCGGGCTCGCCCGGTTCGACGGGTTCGGCGGGCTCGGCCGTGAGGAGGTCGGTCAGGGCCTGCAGATGGGCCCGGCGGCCGGTGAAGTCGTGGATGGCCGCCGGCAGTTGGGCCTGCGGGCGGACGGGCCGGGCGGGTTCCCCGGGTGTGTCGCGTTCGTCCCGCAGGACCTGCTCGTGGGCCCTCCGGACGGCGGGCCCGGGCTCGATACCGAGCTCCTCGACCAGGGCGCGGCGCAGCCGCTGGTGGACGGCGAGGGCCTCGGAGCGCTGCCCGAGGCGGTGCAGGGCGATCATCAGCTGGGCGTGGAAGGCCTCGTGCAGCGGGTGCTCTCCCGCCAGGGTGGTCAACTCCGGTACGAGGCCCTGGATCTGGCCGAGGCGCAACTCCGCCTCGATGCGCCACTCCAGGGCCTGCAGGCGGGCCTCCTGCCACTGCCGGCGCGGGGCCTGAGCCTGGGGGAGGTCCGGGAACTCGGCCAGCGGTTCCCCGCGCCACAGGGCCAGGGCCGCCGCCGACTCCCGCCGTACGGCCTCCCAGTCCTCGCGCAGCAGCGCCTCGCGGGCCCGCCGGACGCCCAGGCCGAATACCCGGGAGTCCAGCTCGCCCTCGGCGACCTTCAGGAGGTAGCCGAGCGGGGTGGAACGCAGGCGCTCGCCGTGCTCGTCGCCCAGCTGGGTGCGCAGGCGGGCCAGCATGTTGTGCAGCGAGGCGCTCGCCGACGCCGGCGGGTGGTCGCCCCAGAGGGCGGCCCTGAGCCGGTCCTGCGGGACGGGCCGGTCGGGCTCCAGCAGGAGCACGGCGAGCAGGGTGCGGACCTTGGCGCCGCCGACGGCCCGCTCCTGGTCGCCGACGCGGACGAGCAGCGGGCCGAGCAGGCTGAAGTGCATGGTCAAAATCCCCCGGTCCAACGCACGGCGCCGACTGTTCGAGCGCGGTGATCACGGACACCGTAGGGGACGGGGGCCCAGGGCGTTCAAGGGGGTTTACCCGATCCGGTGCAGCTCAGCGCCGCTCAGTGCCGTTGGGCGACCCCGGAAGTTGTCAAGTCAAATGAGACGGTTGTGCGGTGATGAGGCTTGTGGTTCGGGTTCCCTGCGCCTGGCCGGGTCGTTGATCCACACGTGCCG